>DASVUG010000065.1:0-14695 GCA_036387155.1 Pseudonocardia sp.
CAACATCGCCGGGCTGCTCTACACCGTCCCGTCGCTCGCCCTGTTCGTGCTGCTGCCCCCGCTGCTCGGCACGCGCATCCTGGACTCGGCGAACGTGATCGTCGCGCTGACCGTCTACACCGTCGCGCTGCTGGTCCGCACGGTCGCGGACGCGCTCAGCGCCGTGCCGGCGGTGGTGGTGAACTCGGCCACCGCGATGGGCTACACCCCGCTGCGCCGCTTCGTCGCCGTGGAGCTGCCGCTGTCGGTCCCGGTGGTGGTGGCGGGCCTGCGGGTCGCCGCGGTGTCCAACATCAGCCTGGTGACCGTGGGCGCGGTGATCGGCTTCGGCGGGCTGGGCAAGATGTTCACCGACGGGTTCCAGCGCGGCATCCCGCAGGAGATCATCGCCGGGATCGTGCTGGTCCTGCTGCTGGCGGTCGTCGTGGACGGGCTGCTGCTCCTGCTGGGCCGGGCGCTGACCCCGTGGGACCGCCTCGGCCCGAACCGCGGAGGCCGCTGATGGGCATCCTGTCCTACCTGTTCGACCCCGAGAACTGGTCGGGCAGCACCGGCATCCCGGACCGGTTGGTCGAGCACCTGGGCTACACCGTGCTGACGCTGGTCATCGCGCTGCTGATCGCCATCCCCGTCGGCGCGTGGATCGGGCACACCGGCCGCGGCGGGTTCGTCGTCGTCGGCCTGGCGAACGGGCTGCGGGCGCTGCCCACGCTCGGCCTGCTGGTGCTCATCGTCGGCGCCACCGGGCTCGGCCTGCTCGGCCCGATCGCCGCGCTGGTCATCCTCGCCGTGCCGCCGATCCTGGCCGGCACCTACGCCGGCGTGCGCAACGTCGACGCCGCCGTCGTCGACGCCGCCCGCGGCATGGGCATGCGGGGGCGCGAGGTCCTCTTCGGGGTCGAGCTGCCCAACGCGCTGCCGCTGATCATCGGGGGCGTCCGCAGCGCGGTCCTGCAGGTCGTCTCGACCGCCACCATCGCCGCGTACGTCGCCCTCGGCGGGCTGGGCCGGTTCATCATCGACGGGCTGGCGGTGCGCGACTTCCCGCAGATGGTCGCCGGGTCCGTGCTCGTCGCCCTCCTGGCGATCGTCGCGGACCTGCTGCTCGCCGGCCTGCAGCGGCTGCTCGTCTCCCCGGGCCTGCGCGCCGCCCCCGCGAGCCCGCGCCGCCTGCGCCTCGTCTCGTCCCGGAACCCCGACGCCGCCCCACGCGCGGCCTGACCCCGACCCGATCCAGGAGCCCTCTCATGCGCAAGTCCCCGACCGCCCGCGGCGCTGCCGCCCTGGCTGGCGCCGCCCTCCTGCTCACGGCCTGCGGCGGGGGCCAGAACGACCCGCTGCAGGGCGGCTCGGGCCAGGGCTCGGCCGCGCCCGCCGCCGGCGACACGATCGTCGTCGGCTCGGCGAACTTCCCCGAGAACCAGATCCTGGCCGAGATCTACGCCCAGGCGTTGGCGGCCAAGGGGGTCAAGGTCGAGAAGCGGCTCAACATCGGCAGCCGCGAGACGTACTTCCCCGGCCTGCAGGACGGCTCGATCGACCTCATCCCCGAGTACACCGGCGTCCTGCTGCAGTACGTCGACAAGAACGCCGAGCAGACCGCGCCCGACGAGGTCTACACCGCGCTGCAGGCGGCGCTGCCCGGCTCGCTGACGGTGGCGGACAAGGCCGCCGCCGAGGACAAGGACGCCGTCGTCGTCACCCGCGAGACCGCCACGCGCCTGAACCTGAAGTCGATCGAGGACCTCGCGCCGCGGTGCGGGGAGCTCGTCTTCGGCGGCCCGCCGGAGTTCCAGGAGCGCCCCGACGGCATCCCCGGCCTGAAGAAGACCTACAACTGCGAGTTCAAGGAGTACCGCTCGCTCGACGCCGGCGGCCCGCTGACCGTGGGCGCGCTGAAGAACGGCGACGTGCAGGCCGCGGACCTGTTCACCACCGACTCCGCCATCCCGGCGAACGACTTCGTCGTCCTCGACGACCCCAAGAGCAACTTCGCCGCCCAGAACGTCGTCCCGGTGATCAACAAGGCCAAGGCGAACGACAACGTCAAGCAGGTCCTCAACGCGGTCTCGGCCAAGCTCACCACCGAGGGCCTGACGGCGCTGAACGCCGAGGCCGCGAGCGACGCCAAGCCCAGCCCCGAGGCCGTCGCCAAGGGCTGGCTCAGCAAGAACAGCCTGGCCTGACGGGAGGGGCCCGGCCGGCGGCCGCCCCGCCGGCCCCGGGTCCGGAGACCACCCCGAGCGCCCGTCGTCGGGCCGCAGCGGATACCGGCGACCCGTCCCACGGCGCGGGGGCCGCGGGGTACTCTTCGAACACGGGTTCGAACAGCGCGGGGGAAGGGGTTCCCATGACGCGGGTGGGGGCGTCGTACCCTGCGGCGGTGTCGACGTCCGTGCACACCGTGGCTGCCGAGCTCCGCGCTCGGCAGCCGGGTCTGCCGACGATGAAGCTGCACAAGCTGCTGTACTACTGCCAGGGCTACCACCTGGCGACGTTCGGCGTCCCGCTGTTCGCCGAGTCGCTCTCGGCCTGGGACAACGGCCCGGTGGTCGGCGCCCTGTGGTTCGCCGAGAAGTCGGACCGACCGCGGGAACCGGGACTCCCGCTCGGCGAGGCCGAGCTGAACACGATCGGGTACGTGCTGAGTCGCTACGGGGCGCTGACCGGGCGCGATCTCGCCCACCTCACGCACAGCGAGACGCCCTGGCGGCTGGCCGACGCCGGACGCAGGCCCGGGACGAGCGTGCGCATCGAGACGGCGTGGATCGAGGACTACTTCCGGGCCACCGCCGGGCCGGACGAGGACGAGGAGATCGTCCTCGACGCGACGCTCGTCGCGGAGTGGCTGCGCGACGCCGAGCGCACGCGCCACGCCGCAGCGGAGCCGGACACCCCGGAGCAGCTCGCCGCCCGCCTCGACGAGCTGAGGACGAGGGCTGCGAAGAGTGCGTGAGGGAGCGCTCTGGCGTCTCGAAAGGTTCCTCACGGAGTTCGACCTCTGGACCGAGCGGGAGCACCCCGGCGACGACCTGCGGGTGGTCGTGACCGAGTGGGTCGTCGGCCGGCAGGACGACCCGTACCGCGGTGTGCGGCGGGAGCCGGGGTTCGAGAACCTGTGGTTCGGGGCCGTCCCCGGTTCGGACGACGGCGCGGGCCGCGTCGTCGTCTGCTCGTACTGGATCGTCGAGGCGCAGCACCTCCTCCGCTGCAACAGCTTCGCCACGCTCGGCCTGCCGCTGTAGTCGAACGCGTCGGCAGTGGCCCTGACCGGCACTGACCGGCGGTAGGCGTGGTTCACGTGGAGGTGGAGTACGTGGAGCGACAGGCCGGGGCGGTTCTCGCCGAGCTCGTCCGGGAGTTGGAGGAGGAGGGCCTCCTCCTCGAGCGCCGTGGCGACAGCGACGACTACGACGTCCGTTCGACAGGCGGCGAGTTCGCCCTGCAGCCGGTCCTCACCATGCCCGAAAGTCTGCTCGTCGAGTACGTCGAGCAGCTCGCCGAAGACCCGGACCTGCCCCTCGACGCACTGAGCCTGGCCTCGGTCCACGTCGTCGAGGAGCTGACCACCGATCACCACGAGGGGCGGAACTACGTCCGCGCGCTCGGGTTCCGTCGCGGTCGACGCGGGCGGGTCGAGCTGTTCGTCGAGAAGGACGTCCCCCCGATCCCGCATCGACCGCCCGACCCCGACCTACAGTGGACCGCGGACCGGCCGGACGAATGGTGATCACCGTCCGCGGATGACCTCGGCTGCCCTTCCCGCCGTGAACACCCGCGGACGGCGATCGATCGGCGCCCGCGTGCCGCCACGGCTCCTCGGACCGCCCTCAGCGTCCGCCCGTGGCGATCACCACCGCCGGTCGGTCAAACCAGCTGCGGGATGACCGACCGCCCGTACTCCTCGATCGTGGCCTCGCGGGCGTCGTGCATCGCGTAGACCGCGAACTGGTCGACGCCCAGCTCGCGGAGCTCGGCCAGGCGCTCGAGCTGGGCGGACGGGGGGCCGAGCAGGCAGAAGCGGTCGACGACGTCGTCGGGGACGAAGGTCGTCGAGGGGTTGCCGGCCTTGCCGTGGTGGGAGTAGTCGTAGCCCTCGCGGTCGCGGATGTAGGCGGTCAGCTCGGTGGGGACGGCGCCGCTCTCGCCGTAGCGGGTGACGAGGTCCGCGACGTGGTTGCCGACCATGCCGCCGAACCAGCGGCACTGCTCGCGGGCGTGCGCGGCGGCTCCCGCGCTGCCGTCGGTGACGTAGGCCGGGGCGGCGACGCAGATGGTCAGGGCGTCCGGGTCGCGGCCGGCGGCCTCGGCGGCGGCGCGGACCGACTTGACCGTCCACTCCACCAGGTAGGGGTCGGCGAGCTGGAGGATGAACCCGTCGGCGCACCGGCCGGTCAGCTCCAGCGCCTTCGGGCCGTACCCGGCCACCCAGACCGGCAGGGACGAGCCCGCGCGCACCCACGGGATGCGCACCTCGGTGCCCTCGACGTCCACCGGCCGCCCGGACGCCAGCTCCCGGATCACGTGCACCGCGCCCTCGAGCCGGGCCAGCGTCGTCGGCCGGCGTCCCTGCACGCGCACCGCCGAGTCGCCCCGGCCGATCCCGCAGACCGTCCGGTCGCCGTGCATCTCGTTCAGCGTCGCGTGCAGCGAGGCGACCACCGACCAGTCGCGGGTGGCCGGGTTCGTCACCATCGGCCCCACCACCAGCCGCGACGTGCGCGCGAGCACCTGGGACAGGATCACGTACGGCTCCTGCCACAGCACGTGGGAGTCGAAGACCCAGCCGTGGCTGAACCCGAGCTCCTCCGCGCGCACCAGCAGGTCCACCGTCGCCGACCCGGGCGGGTCGGTCTGCAGCACCAGCCCGACGTCCATGTGCGCTCCTAGACCAGGTACTGGCACGTGTCGCGCTTGACGAAGCGCCCGTGCCCGGCCGACCCCGTGTACTCGCCGCGGTCGACGACGACCCGCCCGCGGGACAGCACCGTCCGGACCGAGCCGGGCAGCGTCCGCCCCTCGTAGCAGGAGTAGTCGACGTTCATGTGGTGCGTGCTGGCCGAGAGCACCTGGGAGGCGTTCGGGTCGTAGACGACGACGTCCGCGTCGCTGCCCGGGGCGATGGTGCCCTTGCGCGGGTAGAGGCCGAACATCCGCGCCGGGGTCGCGCACGCCAGCTCGACCCAGCGACGCCGGGTGATGTGCCCGTCGACGACGCCCGAGTGCAGCAGGTCCATCCGGTGCTCGACGCCCGGGAGCCCGTTCGGGATCTTGGAGAAGTCCCCGAGCCCCAGCTCCTTCTGCGGCTTGAAGCAGAACGGGCAGTGGTCGGTCGACACCACCGACAGGTCGTTCGTGCGCAGCCCCCGCCACAGCGCCGCCTGGTGCCCCTGCGGGCGCAGGGGCGTCGAGCAGACGTACTTGGCGCCCTCGAACCCGGGCCGGGCCAGGTCGTCGCTGGACAGGAACAGGTACTGCGGGCACGTCTCGGCGAAGGCGTTCCACCCGTCATCACGGGCGCGCGCCACCTCCGCCAGGGCCTTCTCCGCGGACAGGTGCACGATGTAGATCGGCGCGTTGGCCACCTGCGCCAGCTTGATCGCCCGGTGCGTCGCCTCGGCCTCCAGCAGCTCGTGGCGCACGATGCCGTGGTAGCGCGGGTCGGTCTCGCCGCGGGCCAGGGCCTGTTCGATGAGCACGTCGATGGCGATGCCGTTCTCGGCGTGCATGAGGATCAGCCCGCCGGTCTCGGCGCCGCGCTGCAGCGCCCGCAGGATCTGCCCGTCGTCGCTGTAGAGCACGCCGGGGTAGGCCATGAACAGCTTGAAGCTGGTGACGCCCTCGCCGACGAGGGCCTCCATCTCCTTGAGCGAGCCCTCGTTGACGTCGGACATGATCATGTGGAACGCGTAGTCGATCGCGCAGTTCCCGTCGGCCTTCGCGTGCCAGTCGTCCAGGCCGGCGCGCAGCGCGCCGCCCCGGGGCTGGATCGCGAAGTCGACGATCGTGGTCGTGCCGCCCCACGCGGCGGCGCGGGTGCCGGTCTCGAAGGTGTCCGACGCCGTCGTGCCGCCGAACGGCATCTCCATGTGCGTGTGCCCGTCCACCCCGCCGGGGACGACGTAGCACCCGTCCGCGTCGATCTCGGTGTCCGCCGTCCACGCCTGCGCGAGCGACGAGCCGGTCGCGGCCAGCGCCACGACCGTCTCGTCCTCGATCAGCACGTCCGCGCGGGACTCCTCGGCCGCGGTGATCACCAACCCGTTGCGGATCAGCGTGGTACTCACGGGGAGACGGCCTCCTTCTCGACGGACGCGACGGGCGCGGCCCCGGCGGCCGCCTCGTCGATCGCGGTGGTCAGCAGGGCCAGCCCCTCGGCGGCCTCCTCGGCGGTCAGCGTCAGCGGCGGCGCGACGCGCAGCACGTTCGCGTGCAGCCCGCCCTTGCCGACCAGCAGCCCGTGGCGCTTGGCCGCCTCCAGCACGGCGCTCGCCAGCTTCGGCGCCGGGGTCCCCGGCCTTCCCGAGCCGGGCTCGACCAGCTCGACGCCGACCATCAGGCCCTTCCCCCGGACGTCGCCGACGACGGGGGAGCCGTGGGCCCGCAGGCCGTCGGACAGGATCCTCCCGACCTTGGCCGCGTTGGCCTGCAGGTCGTGCCGGCGCAGGTAGCGCAGGTTGGCCAGCGCCCCGGCCGCCGTGATCGGCGAGCCGCCGAACGTCGACAGCGAGTTGCCCTTGAGGCAGTCCATGATCTCGGCCCGGGCGACGACGCCCGCCACCGAGAGCCCGTTCCCGACGCCCTTGGCGAAGGTCAGCATGTCCGGCGTGACGCCGTCCTCGGTGTGCGGGCTCCCGACGTGCGCCTGCCAGCCCCAGAAGTGCTCGCCGGTGCGGCCCCAGCCGGTCTGCACCTCGTCGCTGATCCACAGGATGCCGTGCTCGCGCAGCACGCCGGCGAGCGCGCCGAGCACCCCGTCGGGCCCGTGGGTGAACCCGCCGACGCCCTGGATCGGCTCGGCGATCAGCGCGGCGACGGTGCCGCCGAGCTGGTCGAGGGTCTCGCGCAGGTCAGCGACGGCCGCCGCGGTGAACTCCGCGTCCGCCAGGCCGGCCAGCGGGCCGCGGTACCGGCTTCCGCCGTGCACGTAGTGGGTCTGGAACGGCGAGAGCGACGTCGGCGACCAGGTGCGGTTGCCGGTGATCCCGATCGTCGAGAACGACCGCCCGTGGTAGCTGTTGCGCATCGCCAGCAGCTGGTTGCTGCCGCGCCAGATGCTCGCCAGCAGCAGCGCGGCGTCGTTGGCCTCGGTGCCCGACGTCGTCAGGAACACCTTGGCGTCCGGGATCCCGGAGACCGCCGCGATCTCCTCGGCCAGCTCCACCATCGGCCGGTTCAGGTAGAGCGTCGAGGTGTGCAGGATCTTCCCGGCCTGCTCGCACACCGCCGCCGTGACCTCCGGCAGCGCGTGCGCCGTCATCGTCGTCAGGATGCCGCCGAAGAAGTCCAGGTAGCGGTTCCCGTCGGCGTCCCAGACGTGGCGGCCCTCGCCGTGGGTGATCTCGATCGGCTCGTCGTAGTACAGGGCGAGCCAGCTCGGCAGGGCGGCCCGGGTTCGGGCCAGCAGCTCCCCGGCGTCGTTCCTGGCAGCGTCGCTCATTGCTGCACCAGCGGCCCGTAGGCGTCCGGGCGGCGGTCGCGGTAGAACGCCCACTGCTGCCGGACGGTGTCGATCAGGTCCAGGTCGAGGTCGCGGACGAGCAGCTCCTCGTCGTGGCTGCTGGCGACGTCGCCGACGAACTGGCCGCGCGGGTCGACGAAGTAGCTGGTGCCGTAGAAGTCGTTGTCGCCGTACTCCTCGACGCCCACCCGGTTGATCGCCGCGACGAAGTACTCGTTCGCGACGGCCGCGGCCGGCTGCTCCAGCTTCCACAGGTACGACGACAGCGACCGGCTCGTCGCCGACGGGTTGAACACGACCTGCGCGCCGGCCAGGCCGAGGGCCCGCCAGCCCTCGGGGAAGTGCCGGTCGTAGCAGATGTAGACCCCGACGGTGCCGACGGCGGTCTCGAACACCGGCCAGCCGAGGTTGCCGGGCTTGAAGTAGTACTTCTCCCAGAAGCCCCTGACCTGCGGGATGTGGTGCTTGCGGTACTTGCCCAGCACCGTCCCGTCGGCGTCGATGACCGCGGCGGTGTTGTAGTAGTTGCCCGAGCTCTCCAGCTCGAACACGGGCACGACGAGCACCATCCCGGTCTCGCGGGCCAACGCCTGCATGCGCTGGACGGTCGGCCCGTCGGGCACCGGCTCGGCCCAGCGGTAGTGCTCGGCCTCCTGCACCTGGCAGAAGTAGGGGGCGTTGAACACCTCCTGGAAGCCCATGATCTTGGCGCCCTGCTCGGCCGCCGACCGCGCGTAGCCCTCGTGGACGTCGATCATCGACGCCGTGTCGCCGGTCCACTTCGCCTGCAGGATCGCTGCACGCACCACTCCCGACCCGGGCATGGCCACCTCCCGAACTGCTCCCACCGAAGGGATCACCCTGGACCCCCGACCGGCTCCGGGGCAAGGGGCCGAGGGGCCGTCGCCCGCTGTTGACGGGGCGGAGTCGGCCCCGTCCACCGTCTGCCCGCTACCGGGCCCGCCGGACGTCGCGTTGTATGGGGACTAGATTCGGTGCCGGACGTGGATCGATGAAGTACGAGAGCCGGGAGGCGGGCCGGGGTGGCCAGCATCGAAGAGGTCCGGGCCGGGATCGCCGCCGCCAACGAGAAGGCGACGGAGAGCCTCGGGGCGCTGCAGCAGGCGCACGCCGCGCTGGAGCAGGCGCAGGGCACGCTGATGCGGGTGACGGAGGGCAGCGGGCAGGCCGACGTCTCCGACGCGACGGGGCTGCTGGCGCAGGCGGTCGGCAGCATCGAGGAGGTGCGGCAGCAGGTGTCGGCGGCGATCTCCGCGTCGGAGGGCGTCGCGAACCGCCTGTGACCGCGACCGACACAGCGGGAGGGCGCGGTGACCGACTCGTTGGGTGACCTGCGCGCCGCCCTGGCCGAGGTCGGGGAGCGGCTGGGCGAGGCGCTGGGCCACGTCGACCTGGCCCGCGCGCGCCTGGCCGACGCCGTCGGCCTGCTCGAGGGCCTCGACGCCGGACACGCGACGCCGCTCGTGCCCCCGCAGCTGCGGCGGGCCGGCGACGAGCTGGACCGCGGGCTGCGCCTGATCGCCGGCGGGGCGTCGGCGGTCGCCGCGATCGGCGCGAGGCTCTAGGCCGTGGTGACCCGACGGGCCCGCCGCGACCGGATCACCGCGGCCTTCGAGGAGTTCCACGGGCTGGTGGAGCAGGTGCTCGGCGCGGCCGAGCACCTGAGCGAGGGCGCGGCGGAGGAGCACGCCGCGACGATGGTCGAGCTGTGGCTGCGCGACGAGGGGCTGGATTCCGCGCTGGCCGACCCGGGGTTCGCCGCCGTGCTCGCCAACCCCCGCGTGGCCGCCGCCGTCGGCCGCGTCGCCGCCGACCGCGACGCCGCGCTCGCCGCCTGGCTGGCCCCGGACCGGGGGCCGTCCGGGCCGCAACGCCTGGCCGAGCTGATGGCCGCCCACGCCCCGGGCGCCGCCGGCGCCGCCGCGGGCTGGCTGCCGGGCAGCCCCGGCCCGGTCGACCCCGCCGCCGTCGGCCCCGGCCCGGTCGACACCGTCGGGGTCGGGGCCGCCCCGGGCGCGGGCCCGGTGCCTCAGCTGTGGCGGATCGGCACCGGCACGGTGGGGGCGGGGCGCGGCAGCGGGCTGCGGCCGCCCCCCGGGGCGCCGTCGTTCCCCGTCGGGGTGCCGCTGCTGGACTCCTCGCACCTGCAGATCGACGTCCGGTCCGGCGCCGGGGCGGGGCACCGGGAGCGCACGGCGCGCCGTGCCGCGGCGGAGTCCCTGGTCGAGGCGCTGCTGCTGCGCACGGTGTCCCACTTCCGGCCCGGGCTGGTGCACCTGCACGTCTGGGACACCGGGCGGCTGACGGGGGCGCTGCCCGGGCTCTACCCCCTGACGCGCACCGGGCTGCTCACCGTGCACGACCCGGGCAACCTCGAGGGCCTGCTCGACGAGCTGGCCGACCGCATCCGCCGCGTCCACACCCGCGTCCTGGTCGACGGGCAGCCGTCCCTGCGCGCGCTGGCCGAGCAGACCGGCCGGCGCGAGGAGCCGTGGTTCGTCGTGGTGCTGGTCGGGGACGGCACGCCGCTGCCGGAGGAGGAGCAGCTCCAGCGGGTGCTCCGCGGCGGGCCGGCGTGCGGGATCTCGGTGGTGCTGCTCGACGTGCCGATGACGATCGGCGCGGCGCTGGAGACCGTGCGCCTGCACTCGGTGCCGGGCGACGCCGCGGCAGGGCCCGCCGACCCGGGGCCCGCCACCGTCGCCCTCACCTCGATGACCGGCCCGCACGTCACGGTGGTGCCCGACCCGCCGCTGCCGCGCGAGGCCGTGACGGTCGCCTGCCGCGCGATCGCCGACGAGCACGACCGGTGGCGCACCCGCGTCGCCACCTTCACCGAGCTGCTGCCGCCGGACACCGACGCCGACGGGGCCGACGGGTGGGGCCGGGAGAGCGCCGCGGCCCG
Source organism: Pseudonocardia sp. (assembly GCA_036387155.1). Classification (GTDB taxonomy): domain Bacteria; phylum Actinomycetota; class Actinomycetes; order Mycobacteriales; family Pseudonocardiaceae; genus Pseudonocardia. Next base: position 10,608 of record DASVUG010000065.1, read on the forward strand.
GCTGTGCGCGCCGGTGGGGTTCGTCGACGGCGACCGCCGGAACCTGATGCTCGCCGACGTCTCACCGCACGCGCTGGTCGGCGGCCCGAGCGGGTCGGGCAAGACGAACCTGCTGCTGACGTTGATCTGCTCGCTGGCCACCCGGTACTCGCCCGACGAGCTCGAGCTCTACCTGCTGGACTTCAAGGAGGGCGTGTCCTTCGCGCAGTTCGCGCCCCGCGGCGACGGACGCCGGCTGCCGCACGCCCGGCTGATCGGCGTCAACATCAACACCGACCGCGAGTTCGGGCTGGCGCTGCTGGCGCACCTCGCCGAGGAGATGCGCCGGCGGGCCGAGGCGGCGAAGGCGCACGAGGTCACCAAGCTCGAGGAGCTGCGCGAGGTCGACCCCGACGGGCGCTGGCCGCGGATCGTGGCCGTCATCGACGAGTTCCAGTACCTGTTCGGCGAGAAGGACGCGGTGACCAACCAGGCCGTCGCGCTGCTGGAGGACCTCGCGCGCCGCGGCCGCAGCCAGGGCATCCACCTGGTCATGGCCAGCCAGGACGTCTCCGGGATCCAGGCCTTCTGGATGCGTCCGGCGATCTTCGAGCAGTTCGTCCTGCGGGTCGGCCTGCCCCGCGCCCGCCGCGTGCTGACCGAGAACAACGACGCCACGATGCACCTGCCGCGCTGGCACGCCGTGGTGAACCACGAGTCGGGCGTGCCGCACGGCAACGAGGTGCTGCGCATCCCCGAGGCCACCCGGGACGCGGTGGACCGGGTGCAGGAGCGGCTGCACGCGCGGTACGCGGGCCGCCCGGAGCCGCGGCTGTTCGACGGCAGCCGCGCGCCGCGCGTGGAGACCCTGGTCGACGAGCTCGCCGGGGGTTCGAGCGGGGCCGGCGCCCCGCCCGACCCGCCCCTCGCCCTGCTCGGGCAGCGCATGGACGTACCCGGCAGCGCCGCCACCGTCGCCCTGCCCGCCGTGCCCGGCCGCAACGTCGGGGTGCTCGGCGCGCACGGCGAGGACGCGGTCCGGGTCCTCGCCGCGGCGGCCCTCTCGCTCGGCCGCCAGCACGCGCCCGGCACCGCCCGGTTCGTGCTCGCCCCGCTGGTCGCCGAGGCCGTCCCGGCCGCGGCCGCGCTCGCCCGGCACCTGGACGGGCACGCGGGCGCGGAGCACCCGGTCGAGACGGTGCGGCTCGACGGCTTCGTCGACTGGGTCACCGCCGCGGCCAAGGACGTCGTCGAACGCCTGTCCACCGGCGACCGCCCCCCGACCTACGTGATCCTCTACGCCGGCGACGCCGCGGACGCCGTCCTGGACCGCGCGCAGGTCGAGGCCCTGCGCAAGCTGCTGCGCTTCGGGCCCGAGGTGGGCGTGCACACCATCGGCTGGTGGCGCAGCCCCGCGCGCCTGCGCTCGCTGCTGACGCTGTCGGCCTCCCCCGACGATCTGGGCGCCTTCCTGGCCCTGGACGTGCAGGGCGCCGAGCTGGGCGCGCTCGCCCCGCCGGGCCTGCTGCCCGTGTGGTCCCCGCGGCCCGGGCGGGCGCTGCTGTTCGACCGGGCCCGCCACGCCCGACCGGAGGTCGTCATCGTGCCCGCCCCGCCCGACCCCGTGCCCGACATCCGGCCCGCCGCCGTCGACAACGCCGTCGACCCCGCCGCCGACCCCGGTCCCGCCGCCCACCCGAGGCCGGCGTGAGCGGCCCCGGCGAGCCGGCCGCCACCCCGGCCGTCGACGCCGCCCGCTCCTACCGCGACGTGATCGGGAAGCTCGACGCCGCGGTGGGCGCGGTGCGGGATCACGACCGCCGGCAGGAGGCGGTGCTGCGACGGCGCCTCGCCGAGCTGGCCGAGGCCTCCGCCACCGCCGAGCGCCGCGCCGCCCTGGCCCGCCTGGGCGTCGAGCTGGCGTGGGACCGGGTCGTCGACCAGCTCTGGCACGAGACGTGGATGACGTTGCGCCCGCACCCCCGCCCCGCCCCGGAGGTCGACGCCGCCGCCCTGGACGACCTGGTCTCCGCAGCCGAGCGCGCCGCCGCGGAGGTGCTCGACGCCACCCGCCGCCGGGCCTTCGGCTTCGGCGGACGCTGAAACCGCATAGGCTCGCCCCCGTGTATGCGGCCCTCGCCGTCGGACTCGCCCTCGCGTCCGCTGTCTGCTACGCCCTGTCGGCGGCCCTGCAGCACCACGAGGCCTCCCGGCAGGACGGGCACGGGCTCGGGCTGCTGAAGGCCCTGCTGCGGCGGCCGCGCTGGTGCGCGGCCGTCGCCGCGTCCGGGCTCGGCGCCCTGCTGCACCTCGGTGCGCTCGGCGCCGGCCCGCTGGTGCTCGTCCAGCCGCTCGGCATCACGGCGCTGGTGTTCGCGCTGCCGCTGGGCGCCCGGCTCAACGGCACGCAGGTCACCCGCCGGTCCTGGGGCGGCGCCGCCTGCGTCGCGGTCGGGCTGCCGGCCGTCATGGCCATGGTCCCGCACCACAGCGGTGCTCCCCGGCCGGGCGTGCTGTCCTACCCGACGGCCGCGCTCGTCGTCGGGGTGCTCGCCGCCGTCGCCGCGGGGGCGGCCGTGCTGCTCGGCCGGCGCCGCCCCCGCCGGTCGAGCGTGCTCTACGCCGCCGCTGCCGCGCTGTGCTTCGGCCTGGCGTCCGGGATCGTCCGGGCCCTGTGGACGGGCCAGGCCGGGCCGCCGATGGTCGCCGTCGGCCTGGTGGCGATGGGCTGCGGGCTCCTGCTGGCCCAGCACGCCTACCGCGACGGCGGGCTGGGCGGCCCGCTGGCCACGATCAACCTCGTCGACCCGCTCGTCGCGTCCGCGATCGGGGTCCTCGTGCTGGGCGAGCCGCTGACGACCGCGCCGCTGCTGCTCGCCGTCGGGATCGCCGGCGCCGTGGTCACGAGCGTCGGGGTCGTCCTGCTCAGCGCCGCCGCCGCCCGCGCGGACCTCCCGGTCGGCATCCCGATCGAGCGGCCGGAGCCGGCGGAGCGGTCCGCCGGCGGCGCCTGACCGACCCTGCGGGCGGGTCCGGTTCCACGGGGTCTCCGTCGTGACCGTCGAGGACCGCAGCGGGTCGGCACCGGGACGTCGACGGTCCGCTCGTCAGCGGATCACGCGCACGCGTACGCGGAGGTCCTCCTTCGCCCAGATGCGGTCCGCCGTCCACGCCTCCGCGTCGAGCCGATCGGCGAGGGCGAGGCAGGCCCGGTCGCCGAGGGACAGACCGAGCGCGCGGCCCCGTGTCCACAGCGCCGCCGTTCCCGCGTCGGCCAGGGTGAAGGGCTCGATCCTCAGCCCGAGGACGAAGAGGGCCTCCGGAGCGGGGACACCTCGGCCGGCGAGCACCTGCACCGCCTCGGACCAGTTGACGGCCGACATGGCGCTGTCGACCAGCACCTCCTCGACCTCGGCAGCGCCCGGCTCCCGCAGGAGCAGCGCGAGCACGGCGGACGCGTCCAGGACCACGATCACCCGGCGCCCTCGCCATCAGCCTCGGCGCGCCGCTCGGCGAGCAACTCGTCCACGACACTGCCGCCGCCCGTGGCGGCGACCCGGGCGGCGACCTGGTCCTGGAGGCGGGCGAGCAGATGGTGCCGGTCCTCGATCACCAGGCGGCCGTCGTCGATGTAGGCAACGGCGCGGGAACCCGGAACGAGGCCGAGTTCCTGACGCATCACTGCAGGGATCGTCACGCGCCCCTGCTCGTTGACGATGACATCCGCGTGTGTCACGACACCAGATTAGCTGACACAACCCGAGTTCCCTGCTGGAGGCGGCAGTGGTGGACGGCACGGTCGTAGCGCCGGGTGGGGCCGTCAGGCGGTACCCGCGTCGCCGGCGATCGTGAGGTCGTGAGTCTCGGCGGGCCGACCGCAGGCCGCGCAGTGCGTCCGGGGGTGGAACACGGCGCCGCAGGTGTGCAGGGTGATGACGGGAGGGTCGTCGGGGTGCACGTGGCGGTCACCCCACTCCTTGAGCGCCAGCAGCACCGGCGCCAGCTCGGCGCCCGCCGGTGTCAGCGCGTAGCGCACCCGGGCGGGTGACTCCGCGATCCGACGGATCACGCCTTCGGCCTCGAGCTTGCGCAGGCGGGCGGTCAGGATG
>DASVUG010000066.1:0-2067 GCA_036387155.1 Pseudonocardia sp.
GAGGCGGTCTGTTCTCTGTGGCACTGTCCCGCGGGTCGCCCCGGGTTGCCGTTGACAACCACCCTGCCCTGCGGAGTCCGGACTTTCCTCGGCGGCGCCCCCGAGAACGCTGACGGGGAGGCACCGACGCGGCCGCCCGACCGACTCGTCCGCGCTGCAGAGGGTACTCGTGGCTTGCGGATGGACCGGCGGCGCGGTCCGTGATGGGGTGGTCACGTGGGTCGGTCGATGGTCGTGGTGCTGCTCGCCCTCCTGCTCGGGGGGTGCGGGATCCGGATCGAGACGGGCGGCGGGACACCCCCGGCCCCGGCGACGGCGTCCCGGGCGCCGACGTCGTCGGACGGCTCCGCGGTCTCGGTGGCCGACACCCGCGTGGAGCGCGCACCCGCCCCCGACACGCGTGCGGACGACGAGCGGACGGCGGTGCAGATCAGCGACGCGTTCTGGCGGAGCTGGTTCCGCGACCAGGGCCGGCGCTACGTGTCGCCGCGGGTGGCGGGGGGCTACACCGGGACGGGGGGGCCGCGGTGCGCCGGCGAGCCGTCGGTGCCGGGCAACGCGTACTACTGCCCGTCGGGCAACTTCCTGGCCTGGGACGAGAACCTGATGCGCGCGGGCTACACCCAGATCGGCGACGCCTGGGTGTACCTGGTGATCGCCCACGAGTGGGGGCACGCGATCCAGGCGCAGCTGCCGCGCCGACTGGTGGCCCGGCAGATCGAGCTGCAGGCGGACTGCCTGGCGGGCGCCGCGCTGCAGGGCGCGTCGGACCAGGGCCTGGTCCGGATCGAGGAGGGCGACGACGAGGAGATCCAGCGGACGCTCGCGGCCGTCGCCGACGACTACCCGTGGACGGACGAGAGCAGCCACGGCAACGCCCAGCAGCGCATCAGCGCGTTCCGCACCGGCCTGTCCGGCGTCGACGCCTGCCTCGGGTGAGCGGCCCCTGATCGGGCTACCGTGCGCGGGTGATCCTCTCCTCCCCCGGCGGTCTGACGTTCCTGCTGGTCGCCGGGCTGCTGTCGGGAGCGATCAACGCCGTCGCCGGGGGCGGGTCGCTGCTGGTCTTCCCCGCGCTGCTGGCGGTCGGGTTCCCCCCGCTCGCGGCCAACGTGACGAACTCGGTCGCCCAGTGGCCGGGGTACGTCGGCGTGCTCGCGGGCGCGCGCCACGAGCTGCCGGGGCAGGGCCGGCGGATCGCGCTGACCTCGATGGTCGCGGTGGTCGGGTCGGCGGTCGGGTGCGTGCTGCTGCTGGTCCTGCCGGACTCGGTGTTCGACGCCGTGGTGCCCGTGCTGGTGCTCCTGGCCAGCGCGTTGCTGGGGCTGCAGCCGCGGGTCAAGCGGTGGATCGGCACCCCCGAGGCCGGTCGCCCGGACCGCAACGCCGCCCTGCTGCCCGCGGTCTTCCTGGCGGCGATCTACGGCGGCTACTTCGGCGGGGCGCTCGGCGTCATCCTGATCGCGACGCTGTCGCTGTGCGCGGGTGACGAGCTCCGGCGGCTCAACGCGACGAAGGCGGCGCTGTCGCTGGTGATCGCGTCGGTCACCGTGGTGATCTTCGCGATCGGCGCGCCGGTGGACTGGGCGGCCGCCGCGCTGCTCGCGCCGACGACGCTGGTGGGCGGCTACCTCGGCGCCCGGCTGGCCCGGCGGCTGCCGGAGAACGTGCTCCGCGCGGCGGTGGTGCTGCTGGGCGTCGCGGTGGGGATCTACCTCCTGGTCCGGTGAGGGGCCGGGCGGACGACCGGGTCGAGCAAGGCGCGGAGCGGGGCGAGGTCGCCGTCGGCGGCCGCGCGGGCGGCTGTGAGCCCGATTCAACCCTGCCGGTCACCTGGGCTGGTGCGGTCCGATGACATCAACGGGTCGAATCGAGCTCAGATGTTCCCGTCCCGGTCGACCGTCGCCCAGTCCAGCCGGAACCCCGCGTCGCGGGCGAGCTGCGACAGGAAGGCGCGCTGGGTGCGACCGTTGCCCTCACGGAACGGGTGGAGGGCGTTGACCTCGGCGAGCAGCGGGACGAGGCTCGTCTTCTCGGCCGCCGCGAGTTCGGCCCGATCGCGCAGGC
>DASVUG010000067.1:0-2506 GCA_036387155.1 Pseudonocardia sp.
AGGTGCTGGCACAGCGCCACCAGCACGTCGTCGGCGCCCTTGACGGCCTGCCGCGCGGGCCAGCGCACGCCGTAGTGCGCGGCGAAGCCCATGCCGCTGGGCTCGTGCGGGTCGGGCGACCACTCCGCGTGCAGGATCTCCACGCAGCCGATCGTGTCGACCGGCGCGTACACCACGCGGACGTGCGGCGCCTCGGCCGGCACGGCCTCGATGACGTCGGCGTACACCCGGCGCACCCGCGCGAGCAGCTCCTCGCTCTCGTCGCGGCGCCCGCCGTTGTCGTCGAAGTACGACTCGCACTTGACCGGGCACAGCATCAGCAGGGCCGGCTCGTCCGGGCGCCAGTTGCGCTCCTTGAGCCACTGGCGCACCACCTCGCCGACCTCGGGCGTGGTCAGGATCGACGGGACGGCGCGCAGCTGCGCCGCCGACGTGGGCTCCATGAGCACCGCGGCGTCCACCGGGACGACCAGCACGCTGCACTGCTGCAGGAACCGCTGGCAGGCCTGCCAGTCGCCGTCGCGGTCGTGCGGGCGGGTGGCCGGGTCCAGCCAGCCGCCCGGGTAGTCGAGCAGCTCCAGGCGGATGCCGGTGCCGCGCACGCCCGAGTCGAGCAGCAGCCGGAAGGTGAACGGCTCCTCGGTGCCGCGCAGCGCGCCGGGGGTGAACTCGCCGGCCAGCAGCGACCCGTCGAGCTCGCGGCGGTGCTGGGCGATGCGCTTCTCCGTCGGCGTGCCGACCGGGCGCAGCGACACGGGTGTGCCCTGCAGCAGCTTCTGGCTGTCCCGCAGCAGCGCGGTGACCAGGGAGGTCTTGCCGACGCGGGACGGGCCGACCAGCCCGATCCGGAAGACCGGCTCGGCGTCGGTCGGGCTCGCGGACGACGCGGTCATGCGGTCTCCTCCTCCAGCGCGGCGACGAGCGCCGCGCGGGCCCGTGTCACGGCGGCCACGCGCGCGTTCGCGGCGTCGATCTCGCCGTAGACCCCCGGCCAGATCTCGTCGCGGTAGCTGCGGGCGAGCCGCCGGAACTCCCGCTCGGAGTCACCGGACCGGATCATCGTGTCCTCCAGCTGCTCGGCCGCGGCGTGCAGGACCAGCGCCGGGGTGACGCCCTCGCGCAGCAGCAGCGCCTTCTTCGTCAGGTACGCGGCCTGCTCGGCCAGCTGCGTCACGAAGCCGTGGAGCCGCTGCGCGCCCTCGGGCGAGACCTCCACGACGATCCGGTTGCGCTGCTCGCCCGTCACCGGGTCGCGCTCCTGCAGCGCCAGCCCGTCCAGCTCGGCCCGGACGCGCGGGTGCAGCTGGGAGCGGTAGTCCAGCCGGACGGCCAGCAGCTGCTCGACGGCGCGGCGCAGCCGCGGGCAGGGCTCCGACGCGGCCGCGAGCAGGTCGGCGAACCGGCGCAGCGCGGCCTCTCCCGCATCGCCGCGGGGGGTGTCGTCCGCAACGCCGCGGGAGGCGGTGTCGTCCGCAACGCCGCGGGAGGCGGGCTCCCCGCCGTCGCCGGCCCCGGCGGGGTCGTCCAGCAGCGTGCCGGTGTGCTCGGCCACGACGCCCGCGACCCGGTCCCACAGCGCCCGCACCCGCGCAGCGAAGTAGACGTCGATCTCCTCGAAGCAGCTGCTGATCTCGACCCGGACCCGGTTCAGCTCGTCGCCGGCGAAGCGGCTGCTGCCGCGGTCCACCGTCATGCTGCGCAGCGCCTCGTCCCGCCAGGCCTGCTCGCCGACCCCGAGCCCCCCGGTGATCCACTCCCGGGTGGTGGCGTAGGCGCGCTCGACGGCGGCGGTGTAGTCCTCGTCCTCACCGACCGCCCGGGCCTGCGCACGCAGCTCGGCCACCAGCGCGACCAGCGCGCCGGAGAGGTCCTGGCGCAGCCGGCGGGCGCGCACGTCCAGGTCCTCGGCGACGCTGCCCGACGCCTGCGCCACCGACGAGAGCGCCCGGCCGAGGTCGTCGGTGAGCGTGCGGATCCGCTGGGCGGCGGCGCGCAGCTCGCCGCGCGTGCCGGCGACGGTGTCGGCGTCCATCGCGGGCATGCGGGTGGCGAGGTGGTCGAGCACGGGCGCCAGGACGCGGGCGAAGACGTCCGCCGGGTCGCGGGCGTCGCACTCGAGGACCCGGAAGAACTGGTCGGGCACCCCGCTGTTGACCTGGCCGCGGACGTGGTCGCGCAGGGCGTCGACGAGCGCCTCGGCCGCGTCGCCGGTGTTGAGCACGAGGAAGACGAAGTCGCGGCGGTCGGCGAAACCGCGCGCGGAGTCGACCAGGTCCAGCGCGCGGGCGTCCGCGTCGCCCCAGTAGGCCATGCCCTCGACCGGCCGCTTGACCAGGAGCACCACGTCGACCTCGTTCTGCAGGCCGCCGACGTGGTGCTGGTCGGCCCGGGCGGCGAACTCGCCGAGGCCGGGCAGGTCCACGATGCCCAGGCGGCGCACCGGCGCGTGCGGGAACGGGCAGTCGATGCGGACGTCGCGCACCGCGAGGTAGCGGCGGGGCACCGG
>DASVUG010000068.1:0-2080 GCA_036387155.1 Pseudonocardia sp.
GAGGGTCCGTCGGCGCAGGGCGAGCTGTACGACGAGATCACCGGACGGCTCCGCCGGGTCATCGCCAGCCATGCCGCGTGAGCCGGCGCGGCCGGGCCCGCGCAGCCCCGGGGACCGTCCGGCCGACCGCACCGGCGACGGCGACCTGATGACGGGGCCGCGGGCGACGGCCGTGCTGGAGGACGCGGCGGCGGCCGTCGCGGGCCTCGACGCCCTGGACACCCCGACGACCACCACGCGCCCGTGGTGGCGCCGCGCGCTGTCGGCCGGGCTCCCGCCGCTGGTGGCGCTGCTGGCGTTCCTCGCGGTCTGGCAGCTCGTGTGGGCCTCGGCGATCACCGACGAGTTCAAGGTCCCGGCGCCGGCGGCCGTCGGGCACGCCTTCGCGAAGGTCGTCGAGGACGGCAGCGTCGGGTCGATCCTGTGGACGTCGGTCAGCCGTGCGTTCATCGGGTTCGCCGTCGGGCTGGTCGTCGCGACGCCGCTGGGCCTGCTGGTCGCGAAGGTCCCGGTGGTGCGGGCGGCGATCGGACCGCTGCTGCAGGGCCTGCAGAGCCTGCCGTCGGTGGCGTGGGTCCCCGCCGCCGTGCTGTGGTTCGGGCTGACCGACGCCACGATCTACTTCGTCGTGCTGGCGGGCTCGATCCCGTCGATCGCGAACGGCCTGGTGGCGGGCATCGACCAGATCCCGCCGATCCTGCCGCGGGTCGGGCGGGTGCTGGGCGCCCGCGGGCTGACGAACGCCCGGCACATCCTGCTGCCGGCCGCGCTGCCCGGGTACCTGGCCGGGTGCAAGCAGGGCTGGGCGTTCTCCTGGCGCTCGCTGATGGCCGCGGAGATCATCGCCTCCGGCCCGCTGCTCGGCTTCGGCCTCGGCGCCTACCTCAAGGAGGGCAGCGACTTCAACGACATGCCCGCGGTGATCGCCGGCATCTTCCTGATCCTCGTGGTGGGCATCGGCATCGAGCTGCTGGTGTTCCGGCCGGTCGAGCGGCGGGTGCTGCGCGCCCGCGGCCTGGCGCTGACGTCGTGACCGCCGGGGACCTCGAGGAGCTCTGACCGTCCCGACACGCCCGGAGCCCGCCTCGGCACACGGGGGGCCTCCGCCTGACGCCGTCGCGCGGCCGCGGCCTCCGGCCATGTCGTGAAAGCCACCTTCAGATCTCACGTTCTGAAAGTGGCTTTCACGACACCCACGGCGCGGCGGGCGCCCGGGGGCGCCTCCGCGGGTCAGGCCGCCGAGCCCGTGCCCTCCTGCGCGAACCGGGCCGCGGCCGGGAGGCTGCGCAGCAGGGCGCGGGCCACGGCGTCGTTGTAGCGCAGGCTCTGCGCGTTCGTACCGGGCCGGGTGAAGGCCCCGGCGACGCGGACGTTCGTGTGGGGCCCGATCGCGAACCGGCGCGGGTGCGCCCGCCCCGCGGCGTCGAGCACCGCGCCGTCCGCCGGCCGCACCCGCAGGGCCCCGGTGTTGCGCAGCACCGTGCCGTCGTCGTCGACCAGGACCTCCTCGGCCACCGCGCCGCGGCGGACCAGCCCGGCGAGCAGCGGGTCCGTCGTGCGGGAGACGCTCGGCTCCGGCAGGCGGGCGTCCACCATGACCGTCGCCGTGACCGACTCGCCCGGGACGGCCGTCCCGCCGGCCCGGAACACCGCGCCCGTCCCGCCGTCGTCGACCGCCGTCCACATCCCGGGCCCGAGGAACCGCAGGAACCCCGCCCGCGACAGCGCCAGGAGCTGCCGCACCCGGAACCCGGGCGGGCCGCTCGCGACCGCGTTGAAGAAGCCCTGCCACCAGCCGACGTCGCGCGCCGCCGACCGCGGGGTCAGCGCACCCTCCGTCACCAGCGGCGTCACCTGCCCGTACACCGACAGCATCGCGACGAACGCGCCGAGGTGCGGGGTGTGCGCCGGGTCGACGTGCTGGCGCAGGTCCTCCTCGACGTGCCCCCGGACCAGCGGCTGCAGGTCGTCCAGCGACGCCGCGGACACGCCGTCCAGCGGGCGGTCCAGGGCGGCGAGGTCGAGGCGGTCGACGGGGTCGGGCACGGCCTGCGCCAGCAGGGCCGCCATCTCCGGCGAG
>DASVUG010000069.1:0-9724 GCA_036387155.1 Pseudonocardia sp.
CCGGCGACGGTGCGCTGGCCACCATCGCCGCCGTGCTGATGCTGCTCGTCGTGGCCGGCATCGCGGCGAGCGTGACGACCTTCGGCACCGCGGTGGTCGGCTACGCCGCCGCGGCGGTCTGGGCGCTGGTCGCGATCGCCCTGGACGGCCCGCCGCCCGCGGTCGGGGTGGCCGCGGCCGTCGCGTCGGTCGTCGTCCTGTTCGCCGCGGCGCGCCGGGTCAGCACGTCGGGCGACCCCCGCCGCGCGGCCTCGGGCTGACCCGCCGCGGGTACCGCACCGCGACCGATCTGTGACCGGACGCGTGCATCCGGCGCCGGGCCGGCGCCGGTAAAGGGGAGGAAAGGTCCACCCGATCCCCTCACCAGGAGTACCGATGCGACCCCGCACCCTCACCGGAGCGTTCGCCCTCGCGGCCGCACTGGCCGTCGGCCCCGCCGTGGCCTCCGCGCTGGCGCCCGCCGCCGTCGCCCAGGAGACCGGCTCCGTGTACGTCGTGCACGGCATCCCGGACACCCCCGTCGACGTCTACGTCGACGGCCAGAAGGCGATCGACGACTTCAAGCCGATCAGCCAGCAGGGTCCGGTCCAGCTGCCGGCGGGCCCGCACGAGGTCAAGCTGTTCGCCGCCGACGCCGCCGACGGCTCGGGCACCCCGGTGCTGCAGGCGTCGGCCGACGTGCCGGCCGGCGGCAACGTGACCCTCGTCGCGCACCTCGACGCGAGCGGCAACCCCAAGATCTCCCCGTTCGTGAACGACGTGAAGTCGGTGCCGGCCGGGCAGGCGCGGCTGGTCGTGCGGCACACCGCCGCCGCGCCCACCGTGGACGTCCTCGCGGGCGGCAAGCCCGCCGTCACGGACCTGTCCAACGGCCAGCAGAAGGCCCTCGAGGTCCCGGCCGGCTCGGTCTCGGCCGCCGTCGCCGCCACCGGCACCACCGACCCGGTGATCGGCCCGGCCGACGTCGACCTCCAGGAGGGCACGGCGACGTTCGTGCACGCCGTCGGCTCGCTCGACAAGAAGAACCTCGCGCTGGTCAGCTTCACCGTGAGCAACCTGCACAGCTCGCCGGGCGGCGTGAACTCCGGTGCGCCCTCGGGGGCGCCGTCCGGGACCGGCGTGCCGGCCTGGGCGCTGGTGAGCGCGCTGCTCGGGCTGGTCCTCGCCGGGGTGTCGGCGCTGCGGCTGGCCGCCGGCGTCCGGCGCTGACCGGACGCCACGGCCGGGGTCCCACCGTGTCCCGGATCGCGGTGGTCGGGCTGGCCGTCGGCGTCGTGCTGGCGGCCGGCTCGGCCGTGCTGTGGCTGACCGGGTCCGGGATCGGCGCGGCCGGCGTCCCGGCCGCCGCGGCGGCGCCCGCCCCGGTGGCTCCGCCGCCCGCGGCGGTGGCCCCGGTCGCGGTGTCCCCGGCCGATGCGCCGTCGGTGCCGGTGCGCGTGCGGGTCGCGGACGCCGAGGTGGACGCGCCCGTCGTCGTCACCGGCGTCGACGAGCGCGGCGACATGGCGGTGCCCCCCGACGTCGCGACCGTGGGCTGGTACCGGTACGGCGCGACCCCCGGGGCGGCCGCCGGGTCGGCGGTGCTGGCCGGCCACGTCGACGACCGGGTCCAGGGCCGCGGCGCCTTCTACGACCTGGGCGACGTCGCCGCCGGGGACCCGGTGGAGGTCACGCTGACCGGCGGCAGGGTCCTCGCCTACCGGGTGACCGACGTCGTGCGGGTGCCCAAGGCCGCGCTGCCCGTGGACCGCATCTTCGCGAGGGACGGCGCGCCGCAGCTCGTCCTCATCACGTGCGGCGGGACGTTCGACCGGACGATCCGGTCGTACGAGGACAACGTGGTGGTGACCGCCGAGCCGGTGAAGGGAGCGGGGTGAGCCCGCCGGGCGCGCTACGCTTCGACGCACTGAGCCCCCGAGGCCGGGGGCGGCGTGCGGCAGGTGGGCGGTGTCGATGACGGACGGGTTGCCGACGGGTCCGCTGCCGGCGCGCTCGGCGACCCCCGTGGACGTCGGCCTCGAGGTCCGCTTCGCCGCGGGGGAACCCGCGGCGCTGCGGGAGGCCTACGACCGCTACTCGCGTTTCGTGTACGCCCTCGCCCTGCAGGCCCTGGGCGGGCACCACGACGCCGAGGACGTCACCCAGCAGGTGTTCGTCAGCGCCTGGCGCGGGCGCGCGACCTTCGACGCCGGGCGCGGCTCGCTCGGCGGCTGGCTCGCCGGCATCACCCGCAACCAGGTCAGCGACCGGCTCTCCGGGCGGGTGCGCGACCAGCGCACGGTGGACCGGGCGGGACGGGTCGTGCCGCTGTCCGAGCCGGCGTCGTACCCGGACCGCGTCGTCGACGCGGTCGTGGTGGCCGACGAACTGGACAGGCTCCCGGCCCCGGTCCGCACCGTCCTGCGGCTCGCCTTCTACGACGACCTGACCCACCAGCAGATCGCCGCCGTGACCGGGCTTCCGCTGGGTACCGTGAAGAGTCATCTACGCCGGGGGATGGACCGGCTGCGACGGAGGTGGGCGAGGTGAGACATCCCGATCCCGAGCGTCTCACCCTCGCCGCGCTGCCGGCCGAGCCGGTGGACCCGGAGGTGACGGCGCACCTGCACGGGTGCACGCAGTGCCGGACCGAGGTGGCCGACCTGCGCCGGACGGTCGAGCTCGCGCGCGACGGCATCGACGCCACGTTGCCGGGCCCGCCGCCACGGGTGTGGCACGCCATCACCGCGGAGCTGGGGCTGGAGGGCGGTCCCGCCCCGGCCGTCGACATCCCGTCCGGGCGGCACGCCGCCGAGACGAACGGGAAGGTCGTCGAGGGGATGCCGCGGTCGCTCGGCCCCGTCGCCGGGCCCGGCGCGGAGGACGCGCCCGGACCGACGGACCAGGCGGGGCCCCCGCGGGTGCCGGCGGGCGGGCGGGCGGCGACGCGGCGCGCCCGGTGGCTGCGCGCCGCTGCGGTGCCGCTGGCGGCGGCGGTCGCGCTGGTCGTCGGGCTGGGCGTCGGCCGCTCGTTCGCGCCCCAGCCGCCCGCGCCGCAGCCGGTGGCCGGCCTGGCGCCCGTCGGCGACCTCGACCCCGCCGCGACGGGTTCGGTCGCCATGGCCGCGGGCGGCGGCGGCGAGCGGCGGATGGTCGTGCAGGTGCGCGGCGTCACGAACACCGCGGGCGGGGACCACCTCGAGGCCTGGCTCATGGACGACTCCGGGACGCGGCTGGTCCCGCTGGGCCCGCTGGACGGCCACGACGGCGACTTCCACGGCACGTTCGCCCTGCCCCCGGGGCTGCCGCTCGGGGAGTTCGGGCGGGTCGACGTGTCGGTCGAGCGCTGGGACGGCAACCCCGCGCACTCGACGGTCAGCGTGCTCCGCGGCGACGTGGCCTGACGGGCGTGCCCCGCAGCGATCCCCCACGGCGCCACGCCCGGGCGGGCGTCGGCCGCGGCGCGGTGCGCGGCTACGCTGGGGCAGCGTGACCGGCGAGAAGTCCACCACCGGGGCACCGCCCTCGGTGTTCCCCGCTCTCGAGGCGCTGCTGCCGCGCATCGCGAAGCCGGTGCAGTACGTGGGCGGGGAGCTCAACGCGCGCGTCGCGGACGACGCCGCGTGGGTGGCCGCCACCGTCCGCTGGGCGCTGATGTACCCCGACGCCTACGAGGTCGGCCTGCCCAACCAGGGCATCCAGATCCTCTACGAGATCCTCAACGAGCGCCCCGACGCGCTGGCCGAGCGCTGCTACGCCGTCTGGCCCGACCTCGAGGCGCTGATGCGCGAGGCGGGTGTGCCCGCCTTCACCGTCGACGCGCACCGCCCGCTGGGCGCCTTCGACGTGCTCGGGGTCAGCTTCGCGACCGAGCTGGGCTACACGAACCTGCTGACGGCGCTGGACCTCGCGGGCGTCCCGCTGCACGCCGCGGACCGCGACGCCACGCACCCGGTCGTCGTCGCCGGTGGCCACGCCGCCTTCAACCCCGAGCCGATCGCGGACTTCGTCGACGTCGCGGCGCTCGGGGACGGCGAGGAGGTCGTCGGCGAGATCACCGACGTCGTCGCGGACTGGAAGCGCGCGGGCCGCCCGGGCGGTCGCCGCGAGCTGCTGCTGCGCCTGGCGGCCACGCCCGGCTGCTACGTCCCGTCGCTCTACGCCGTCACCTACGGCGCGGACGGCGCGATCGCGGCGGTCGCGCCCGTGGACCCGCGGGTGCCGCGGACGGTGCAGAAGCGCACCACCGTCGAGCTCGACTCGTGGCCGTACCCGAAGACACCCCTGGTCCCGATGGCCGAGACGGTGCACGAGCGGGCGAGCGTCGAGATCTTCCGCGGCTGCACCCGGGGCTGCCGCTTCTGCCAGGCCGGGATGATCACCCGCCCGGTGCGCGAGCGGTCGCTGCACGGGATCGGCGAGATGGTGGACTCCGCCGTGCGCGCGTCGGGCTTCGACGAGGTCGGGCTCCTGTCGCTGTCCAGCGCGGACCACTCCGAGATCGCCGAGATCACCAAGGGCCTGGCCGACCGGTACGAGGGCACGAACACGTCGCTGTCGCTGCCGTCCACCCGCGTCGACGCGTTCAACATCGACCTCGCGAACGAGATCTCGCGCAACGGCCGGCGCTCCGGGCTGACGTTCGCCCCCGAGGGCGGCTCCGAGCGGATCCGGCGCGTGATCAACAAGATGGTGTCGGAGGAGGACCTCATCCGCACCGTCTCCGAGGCGTTCGCGCAGGGCTGGCGGCAGGTCAAGCTCTACTTCATGTGCGGGCTGCCGACGGAGGAGGACGCCGACGTCGTCCAGATCGCGGACATGGCGCACAACGTCATCCGCGCCGGGCGGGCCGCCTCGGGCCGCAACGACGTGCGCGCCACGATCTCCATCGGCGGGTTCGTGCCCAAGCCGCACACCCCGTTCCAGTGGGCCGCCCAGGCCCACCCGGACGTCGTCGACGCGCGGCTGCGCAAGCTGCGGGAGGCCGTCAACGCGGACCGCAAGCTCGGGCGCAACATCGGCATGCGCTACCACGACGGGCAGCCCTCGCTGGTCGAGGGCCTGCTGGCCCGGGGCGACCGGCGGGTCGGGCGGGTGGTCGAGCGGGTGTGGCGCGAGGGCGGCCGCTTCGACGGCTGGACCGAGCACTTCTCCTACGACCGCTGGGTGGCGGCCTGCGCCGCCGAGCTCGCGCCGCTGGGCGTCTCGCTGGAGTGGTTCACCACCCGCGAGCGCGACCGGGAGGAGGTCCTGCCCTGGGACCACCTCGACTCGGGGTTGGAACGCGACTGGCTCTGGGACGACTGGCAGGAGGCGCTCGCCGGCCGCGAGCAGGACGACTGCCGCTGGACGCCGTGCTTCGACTGCGGCGTGTGCCCGGCCACGGGCACGGACATCGAGGTCGGGCCGAGCGGGACGACCCTGGGCGCGGCGGCGCCGACCGGTTCCGCCCTGCTGCCGCTCACGCCGATCAACGCCGCGCCCCGCCCGGGTGGCTGATCCGGACGTCGTCGTCCGCGTGGCGGACGAGCGCGACGAGCCCGCCCTCGCCGCGCTGCGCCGCACCTGGCTCGAGGAGCGCGCGGGCCGCCCCGTGGACGACCCGGGGTACGAGGCCGCCTTCGCCCAGTGGTGGCGCCTGGAGCTGCCGCGCCGCACGTTCTGGCTCGCCGAGGTGGGGTCGGAGCGGGCCGGCTGGACGCCGGTCGGGTCGATCAACGTGGTCGAGGTCGTCAACATGCCGCGGCCCGGCAGCCGCGGGGGGCGGGTCGGGCACGTCGGCAGCGCGTTCGTGCTCAGCGCCTTCGCCGACCGGGGCGTCGCGGGCGCGCTGCTGGCCCGGGCCGTCGAGCACGCGCGGGAGCGCCGCTACCGGCGCCTGGTGCTGGCGCCGACGGGCAACAGCGCCCCGTTCTACCGGCGCGCGGGCTTCGCCCCCGCCGGGGAGGCGCTGCTGGTGCTCGACCCCACCGCCGACCCCGGGTCGTAGCGGCCCCTGCTCCGCCGGGCTTGCCCCCACCGTGGTTGCAGGAAAGCCACCTTCATGCGGTGAGGTTGCATAAAAGTGGCTTTCCTGCAGGCCCGTACGCTCTGCGCATGGCGCGCGTGCGGCCCGGCGAGGCGGCGAACCCGGCACCCCCCACGGTGCAGCGGATCCGCGTGCGCTTCGCCAAGCGCGGGCGGCTGCGCTTCCTGTCCCACCGCGACGTCGCCCGCAGCGTCGAGCGGGCCGTCCGGCGCGCCGGGCTCCCGGTCGCGCACTCGCACGGGTTCTCGCCGCACCCGCGGCTGTCCTGGATCGGCGCCGCCCCCACCGGCGCCGCGAGCGAGGCCGAGTACCTCGAGATCGGGCTGACCCGTCCGGTCGACCCCGCCGCGCTCGCCGCCGCGCTGGACGCCGCGCTGCCCGACGGGCTCGACGTGCTCGCGGCGGCCGTCGCCGGGGGCACGGCGCTGGCCGAGCGGATCACGGCGAGCGCGTGGCGGATCGAGCTGCCCGGCGTCGCCGTCGACGATCTGCGGCGGGCCGTCGCCGCGCTTCTCGCGGCCGACGCGGTCGTCGTCGAGCGGGTGACGCCGTCCGGGCGGCGCCGGATCGACGTGCGGGCGGCGCTGGTCGCCGTCGAGGTGAGCGGCCCGGACGACCCGCCGTCGGGGGGCGCGGGGTCGAGCCTTCCCCCGGGCGTGCGGGACTGTGCGATACTGAGCGCGGTCGTGCGGCAGACGACACCCGCCGTGCGACCCGACGACGTGTTGGGTGCGCTCGACGTTGTCGCAGGTCTGAGGCCGCCGGTACCCGCGAGGGCGACGCGGACGGCCCAGGGCCTGCTCGACGACCGGGGCCGCCTCACCGATCCGCTCGGCCCGGACCGGGTCACCCCCGGCGCCTGACCGCGCGCGGTCGGCCGCCGGGCCAGGCGCCGGGCGGGTGGCGCGTCGGCGCGCACCACCGTCCCGGGCCGCCGGCGCCGGGACACCGAGGGACCACAGCGACACCGGGGGCCAGGTCGGCCCCCGCCAGAGCGACACAGGACTGCTCCCCGTGCACCGCACGGGGTGAGACGCACGGGCCCCTGCGTGGCCGCCCCGTCGGGGCGCCCGGGGGCGGAGGAGTTGCATGACGAACAGCGATTCGCCCGCCGGCGCCGCCGGCGGGCCGCTCACCGCATCCCGCCTGGACGACCTGCCCGAGAAGCTGCGGGTGCACGCGCTCGCCAAGCTCGTGGGGCGCACCAGCCGCGAGGTCCTCGCGGTCCTCGCGGACCTGGGTGTCGCCGTGAAGAGCGCGCAGAGCAGCGTCGACCGCAAGGCGGCCGAGCAGGTCGTCACGGCGCTGCAGGGCCCGCCGGACGACGGCGCGCCGCCCGCCGGGGTCGAGGACGTCGGCCGGGCGCCTGCCGAGGCCCCCGCCCCGACGTCCGCCGAGGCGCCCGAGGCGGACGGTCCGCCCCGTGCCGGGGTCGCCCCCGCGCCCGTGCCGTTCGGCGCGCCGGCGGCGGACGTCCCGCCGGCGCCCGGCGTCCCCGCCCTGGCCCCGGTGTTCGCCCCGCCCGCCGCGGTCTTCCAGCCGCCGGTCCGGCGCTCCCGCCGGCGGGGCGGTGCCGCGCCGGCCGATGCCGTGACGGACGCGGACACCCCCGCCGTGGACGAGCCGGCCGTCGCCGACGACACCGCCGACATCGCGGCCACCGTGGACGTCGCCGACGCGGTCGAGCCGGCCGACGTCGCGGTCGACGACGCGGACGAGGCCGCCGCCGACTCGGAGGCCGACGCCGACGACGACGAGGACGACGCCGGGAGCCGCCGTCGCCGCCGTCGCGGGCGCCGCGGCCGCGGGCGCGGCAAGGGCGGGGAGGCCGACGGCGGCGCGGACGACGACGCCGACGGCGCGGACGACGCCGGTGCGGCCGGAGCGCAGGACGCCGAGCCCGGTGACGCCGAGGCCGGCGAGACCGACGAGGCCGAGGACGCCGACGACGCGGCGGACGCCGGTGAGGACGAGGGCGCCGACGACGGGTCCAGCAGGCGGCGCCGCCGGCGCCGGCGCCGGCGCGGCGCGGGCGACGAGCCCGCCGCGGACGACGAGTCGGACCCGCCGAACACGGTGGTCCGGGTGCGCGCACCGCGGGAGCCGCGGGAGCGGTCGGACGACGACGGCGACGGCGTGCAGGGCGTCCGCGGTTCGACGCGGCTGGAGGCCAAGCGGCAGCGCCGCCGGGACGGCCGCGACGCGGGCCGCCGCCGGGTGCCGGTCCTGTCCGAGGCCGAGTTCCTGGCCCGCCGCGAGGCCGTCGAGCGGTCGATGGTCGTGCGCGAGCGCGGCGACCGCGTCGAGATCGGCGTGCTCGAGGACGGCGTGCTGGTCGAGCACTTCATCACCGGCGGCCCCGGCCAGAACGGCGGCTCGCTGGTCGGCAACATCTACCTCGGCCGCGTGCAGAACGTGCTGCCCAGCATGGAGGCGGCGTTCGTCGACATCGGCAAGGGCCGCAACGCGGTGCTCTACGCCGGCGAGGTCGACTGGGACGCCGCCGGCCTGGGCGGGCGCGCCCGGCGCATCGAGCAGGCGCTGTCGAGCGGCGACAGCGTCCTCGTGCAGGTCACCAAGGACCCGGTCGGGCACAAGGGCGCCCGGCTGACCACGCAGATCAGCCTGGCCGGGCGGTTCCTGGTCTACGTCCCGTCCGGCGGGGCGGCCGGGATCAGCCGCAAGCTCCCCGACGTCGAGCGCAAGCGGCTCAAGGACATGCTGCGCGAGATCGTCCCCAGCGAGGCCGGCGTCATCATCAGGACGGCCTCGGAGGGCGTCACCGCCGAGGCGCTCGAGCACGACGTCCGGCGGCTGCAGGCGCAGTGGGAGGTCGTCAAGGAGAAGTCCGAGCGCGGCGGCTCGGCCAAGCTCAAGGCTCCCGTGCTCCTCTACGAGGAGCCGGACATGCTGGTCAAGGTCGTCCGCGACCAGTTCAACGAGGACTTCTCCCGCCTCGTGGTGGCCGGTGACGAGGCGTGGGAGACGGTGTCGAACTACGTCGACCACGTCGCGCCGGAGCTGACCGGGCGGCTGCACCGCCACGTCGGCGCGCGCGACGTCTTCGAGGAGTACCGGATCGACGAGCAGCTGCTCAAGGCGCTGGACCGCAAGGTGTGGCTGCCGTCGGGCGGCACGCTGGTGATCGACCGGACGGAGGCGATGACGGTCGTCGACGTCAACACCGGCAAGTTCACCGGCTCCGGCGGCAACCTCGAGGAGACCGTCACCCGCAACAACCTCGAGGCGGCCGAGGAGATCGTGCGCCAGCTGCGGCTGCGCGACATCGGCGGCATCATCGTGATCGACTTCATCGACATGGTGCTCGAGAGCAACCGCGACCTCGTGCTGCGCCGGCTCACCGAGTGCCTGGGCCGCGACCGCACCCGCCACCAGGTGGCCGAGGTGACGTCGCTGGGCCTGGTGCAGATGACCCGCAAGCGGGTCGGCGGCGGGCTCCTCGAGCACTTCTCCACGACGTGCGAGCACTGCCGGGGCCGCGGGGTGATCGTCTCGACCGAGCCGGTGGCCGTCGCGGGCCGCCCGGAGGGCCGGGGCGACGGCCGCGGGGAGAACGGCGGGGAGCGCGAGCAGAACGGCGCCGCCGGGCGCCGGTCGCGCGGCCGCGGGCGTCGGGACGAGGCCGGCGGCGAGCGGGCCCGCCGCCTGCCCGACGTGATCCTGCCCGATCGCGGCGAGGCGGGCCTGGACGTCGGC
>DASVUG010000070.1:0-1979 GCA_036387155.1 Pseudonocardia sp.
CGCGACGCGCACACGGCCGGCGGGCCGGCCCCAGGCGAGCCGTTCGCCGCCTGCTCCTCGCGGCGCTGCACCGCTCGGCGACCCGGTCGGCGCCTTCCCCGGGTGCCCCGAGGAGTACGCGGCGGCGCTGCGCGGTGACCCCGTCGCCGCCGCGGCCGCGTGGGAACGGGCCGGCGACCCGTACGAGCGGGCGCGGGCGCTCACCCTCGCCGACGACGTCGCGACGGTGCTCGACGGGCTGGAGACCCTCGACGCGATCGGCGCGCGGGCCACGGCCGCGGTCGTCCGGCGCCGGCTGCGGGAGCGGGGCCACCACCGCATCCCGCGCGGCCCGACCGCCGTGACGCGGGCGCACCCCGCGGGGCTGACCGGACGCCAGGCCGAGATCCTGCGGCTGCTCGCCGACGGGATGTCGAACGCGGAGATCGCGGAGCGGCTGGTGGTGTCGGTGCGCACCGTCGACCACCACGTCTCGGCGGTGCTGCAGAAGCTGGGCGTCACCAGCCGCCGCGAGGCCGCCGCGGCGGCGGGCCGGCTCGACCTCGGGTGAGAGATGGGTGGTCGTTGCCCATGTCCCCGCCGCGGGGTCGCGCCACGATCGCCCCCATGAGCTCCCTCGACGGAACGTGCGACCCGCGCTTCGCGCGGCTTCGCGACGAGCTCGGCGCCCGCCTGGCGTCCGGGGACGAACTGGGTGCGGCGCTGGCCGTCCACGTCGACGGCGAGCCGGTCGTCGACCTGTGGGGCGGCTGGGCCGACACCGCCGCCACCGCGCCGTGGCGGCGCGACACGCTGGTCTGCGTCTTCTCGTGCACGAAGACGGTGGTCGCGCTCGCGGCGCTGACCCTGGCCGCGCGCGGGGAGCTGGACCTCGACGCGCCGGTGGCCCGGTACTGGCCGGAGTTCGCCGCGAACGGCAAGGCCGACGTGCGGGTCCGCCACCTGCTGGGCCACACGTCCGGCCTCCCCGGTTGGGAGCAGCCGGTCACCCTGCCCGACCTCTACGACTGGGAGACCTCGACGGCGCGGCTCGCCGCCCAGGCGCCCTGGTGGCCCCCCGGCACCGCCTCGGGCTACCACGCCTTCACCTACGGCCACCTGGTCGGCGAGGTGGTCCGGCGCACCACCGGGCTGCGACCGGGCGAGTTCGTCGCCAAGGAGATCGCCGGGCCGCTCGGCGCCGACTTCCACCTCGGGCTCGACCCCGCCGAGCACGGCCGGGTCGCCGAACTGCTGCCCGGCCCGCCACCCCTGGTGGACGACGGCACGGTCGACCCGACGTCGGTGGCCTTCCGGACGTTCACCGGGCCCGCGCCGGGCGACCCGGCCGCGTTCGCCACGGAGGCCTTCCGCCGCGCCGACATCGGGGCCGGCAACGGGCACGCCACCGCCCGCGCGCTCGCGCAGATCCACGCCGCCACCCCGGTCGCGGCCCTGGCGCCCGTCTTCGACGTGCAGGCCGACGGCGTCGACCTCGTGCTCGGGGTCCCGCTGCGCTGGGGGGTGGGGTTCGCGCTGCCGCAGCCGGCGACGTTCCCGTTCCTGCCCGACCGGCGGATCTGCTACTGGTTCGGCGCGGGCGGCTCGTTCGTCGTGGTCGACACCGAGCGCCGCGCCGTCGCCGCGTACGTCATGAACCAGCTGCACCCGGGGATCGCGTCGGCCAACAGCGCGGCCTACCTGACCGCGCTGTTCAGCGCGCTGGAGGCGGTCCCGTGACGGTTGCCCCGGCGGACGGTCCGCCGCTGCTCGAGCGGGACGCCGAGCTCGACCGGCTCGGCGCGGCGCTGCGGCGGGCGCAGCACGGCCACGGGTCGGTCGTGCTCATCGCGGGCGAGGCGGGGATCGGCAAGACGAGCCTGGTCCGCGCGTTCGTGCGCCACCGCGGCGACCGGGCCCGCGTGCTGCTGGGCGCGTGCGACGACCTGGTGACGCCCCGCGCGTTGGGCCCCCTGCGCGACGCCGGGCGCACCGCGGGC
>DASVUG010000071.1:0-5615 GCA_036387155.1 Pseudonocardia sp.
CCCGCCGAGTTCGCCCACGAGGTGCTGGTGGAGCGCCTGCACGCCGCCGCCGTCCTCGTGGGGCGCAACTTCACCTTCGGCCACCGCGCCACGGGGACGGTGGGCGTCCTCGCGGAGCTGGGCACGCGTTTCGGGTTCGCCGTGGCGGGGGTCGAGCTGGCCACGGACGGCGCCGGCGACCACGTCACGTTCTCCTCGACGTACGTGCGGGCCTGCATCGCCGCCGGCGACGTGGAGGCGGCCGCCGCGGCGCTGGGCCGGCCGCACCGCGTCGAGGGCGTCGTCGTGCACGGCTTCCGCCGCGGCCGCGAGCTGGGCTTCCCGACGGCGAACGTCGCCAGCCCCCCGTTCACGGCGCTGCCCGCCGACGGCGTCTACGCGGGGCGCTTCGTGATCGGCGGGCGGGAGCTGCCCGCCGCGGTGTCCGTGGGCTCGAACCCGACGTTCTCCGGCACGGAGCGCACCGTCGAGGCGCACGTGCTCGACGTCGACGAGGACTTCTACGGCCACGAGGTCGGCGTGGACCTCGTCGCCCGGCTGCGCGGCCAGGAGCGCTACGACGACCTGGACGCCCTGGTCGCGGCGATCCGCGGCGACGTCGACCGGACCCGCGCGCTGCTGAACCCCTGACCGCGCCCCGGGGCGGGTTCTCCCGTTCGGGCCCGCGGGCGGGGGTCCGGGTGCGAGCATCCGGGCATGCCGACCGAGACCGCCGCCGCCCCGCCGGTCGAGCCCGCCCCCGAGCCCGCGGGCGGGCGCACCGCGGTCAACCGCCGCCGGCAGCGCGCGCTGTACGGCGCCCCCCTCGGTGACCGGGTGCGCCGGCTGACGACGACGCTGGGCATCACCCAGGCGCGGCTCGCGCACACCCTCGGGCTCAGCCCCGCCATGCTGAGCCAGCTCGCCAGCGCGCGCCGGGTCAAGATCGGCGATCCGGCGGTGCTCGCCCGGCTGCAGCTGCTGGACCGCGGCTGCGGCGCGGGGCCGCCCGCCACCCGCGACGAGGTGGACGCGCTGCTGGACGAGGTCGCCGGCACCCGGTTCCGGTGGGCCCCCGCCGCCGCCGCGCCCGCCGAGGCCCTGCGCGCCGTCGCCCCACCGGCCCGGCTCGCGGCCGCCGCGGCCACCCTGGCCGGCGGCTTCCCCGAGCTCGCGGAGGTGCTCCGGCAGGCTGCGGCGGCCCCGGCCGGGGCCCGGGCGGCGGGGCCGGTCCCGGCCGGCCCGCGGCGCCGCCCGCGTCGCTGGTAACCTGGATCTCGGGTCCGGCTGCAGTCCGTGGCGGCCGCGACCGTCTCCCGGCTCCCCGGCCACGCCGCGCGCGGTCCGCCGGCGGGTCCCGGCCCCACGGCACATCTCGCACACGAGGAGATCGCGTGGCTCTCGACGCCGCACAGAAGAAGACCATCCTGGACAACTACGGGGTGCACGAGGGCGACACCGGTTCGCCCGAGGCCCAGGTCGCGCTGCTCACGAAGCGCATCGCGGACCTCACCGAGCACCTCAAGCAGCACAAGCACGACCACCACTCCCGCCGGGGGCTGCTGCTCCTGGTCGGGCGCCGCCGTCGCCTGCTCAAGTACCTGGCGTCGGTGGACGTGGCGCGCTACCGGTCGCTCATCGAGCGGCTCGGCCTGCGCCGCTGACCCGACGGCCCCGGAAGCACCGCGCTCCCGGGGCCGCCGCACTGCACGGAACGACCGCACGACGACGGCCACCCCTGTGGCGAGGCGATCCGCCGGTCCTCGGTAGTGGCTCCCGAGCTCGTCTCGGGGGCTTCGATCGAAGACCGGCTCGACCAGACGATCCTCCCCGGGGCGTGGCACAGCCACGAAGAGGGAGATTCCCAGCTCCATGACCGATCCTCAGACCACCGACGGTGTCCACGAGACGACCGCGGTGCTCGACAACGGGAGCTTCGGCACCCGGACCGTCCGCTTCGAGACCGGCCGGCTCGCCCGGCTGGCGGCGGGCTCCGTCGTCGCCTACCTCGACGACGAGACCATGCTGCTGTCCGCCACCACGGCGTCCAAGCAGCCCAAGGAGCACTTCGACTTCTTCCCCCTGACGGTGGACGTCGAGGAGCGCATGTACGCCGCGGGCCGCATCCCCGGCTCGTTCTTCCGCCGCGAGGGCCGCCCGGGCACGGACGCGATCCTCACCTGCCGGCTCATCGACCGGCCGCTGCGCCCGTCGTTCGTCGACGGCCTGCGCAACGAGATCCAGATCGTCGTCACGGTGATGTCGCTGAACCCGCAGGACCCGTACGACGTCGTGGCGATCAACGCCGCGTCGGCGTCGACGCAGCTCGCCGGCTTGCCGTTCAGCGGCCCGATCGGCGGCGTGCGCGTCGCTCTGATCGAGGGCACCTGGGTCGCCTTCCCGACCTACGAGCAGCTCGAGCGGGCCGTGTTCGACATGGTCGTCGCCGGCCGGGTCGTCCCGGGCGCGGACGGCGCGGACGACGTCGCGATCATGATGGTCGAGGCCGAGGCCACCGAGCAGACCATCGAGCTGGTCGCCGGGGGCGCGCAGGCGCCCACCGAGCAGGTCGTCGCCGAGGGCCTGGAGGCGGCCAAGCCGTTCATCCGCAGCCTCTGCGCGGCCCAGCAGCAGCTCGCCGACGTGGCCGCCAAGCCGACGCGGGAGTACCCGACCTTCCCGGCCTACCAGCCCGACGTCTTCGACGCCGTCGCCGGCGTCGCGACCGACGACCTGGCGCAGGCCCTGGCCGTCGCCGGCAAGCAGGAGCGCGAGGCCCGCCTCGACGAGGTCAAGGTCGCGGTGCTGGACAAGGTGGCCCCGCAGTTCGAGGGCCGCGAGAAGGAGATCGGCGCGGCGTTCCGGGCGCTGAACAAGAAGCTGGTGCGCCGCCGGATCCTCACCGAGCAGGTGCGGATCGACGGGCGCGGCATCACCGACATCCGGCCGCTGTCGGCCGAGGTCGAGGTCGTCCCGCGGGCGCACGGCTCGGCGCTGTTCGAGCGCGGCGAGACCCAGATCCTGGGCGTCACCACGCTGAACATGCTCCGCATGGAGCAGCAGATCGACCAGCTGGGCCCGGAGACGCGCAAGCGCTACCTGCACCACTACAACTTCCCGCCCTACTCGACCGGCGAGACCGGCCGCGTGGGCTCGCCCAAGCGCCGCGAGATCGGCCACGGCGCGCTGGCGGAGCGGGCGCTGATCCCGGTGCTGCCCACGCGCGAGGAGTTCCCGTACGCGATCCGGCAGGTGTCCGAGGCGCTGGGCTCCAACGGCTCGACGTCGATGGGCTCGGTCTGCGCGTCGACGATGTCGCTGCTGAACGCCGGCGTGCCGCTCAAGGCGCCCGTCGCGGGCATCGCGATGGGGCTGGTGAGCGACGAGGTCGAGGGCGCCACGCGCTACGTCGCGCTGACCGACATCCTCGGCGCCGAGGACGCCTTCGGCGACATGGACTTCAAGGTCGCCGGCACGCCCGACTTCGTCACGGCGCTGCAGCTCGACACCAAGCTCGACGGCATCCCGTCGGAGGTGCTGGCCGCCGCGCTGGCGCAGGCCCGCGACGCCCGGCTGACCATCCTCGAGGTGATGGGCGAGGCGATCGACCGGCCGGACGAGATGAGCACCTACGCGCCGCGGGTCACCGCGATCAAGGTGCCCGTCGACAAGATCGGCGAGGTCATCGGCCCGAAGGGCAAGATGATCAACTCGATCACCGAGAAGACCGGCGCGGACATCTCGATCGAGGACGACGGCACGATCTACGTGGGCGCCGCGGACGGCCCGTCCGCGGAGGAGGCGATCGGCATGATCAACGCCATCGCCAACCCGCAGCTGCCCAAGATCGGCGAGCGGTTCCTGGGCACGGTGGTCAAGACCGCCGCGTTCGGCGCCTTCGTGTCGCTGGTGCCGGGCAAGGACGGCCTGGTGCACATCAGCAAGCTGGGCAGCGGCAAGCGGATCGGCAAGGTCGAGGACGTCGTCCAGGTCGGTTCCAAGATCCGCGTCGAGGTCACCGACATCGACAACCGGGGCAAGATCAGCCTGGTGCCGGTGGGCGAGGAGACCGCGTCGGACGCCGACGCGGCCCCGGCCGACGGCGCCGCGGCGGACGCGACCCCGGCGGACGTGACGACGGAGGTCGGCACGTCTTGACCGACGTCCTGACGGGGGCGGCGGGTTCCGCAGCAGCGGGTCCCGCCGCCCCCGGCGGCGTCTCCCGGGCCCTGCTGCCCGGGGGCCTGCGCGTGCTCACCGAGACCGTTCCCGGCGTGCGCTCGGTGTCGCTGGGCATCTGGGTCGGGATCGGCTCGCGCGACGAGTCGCCGGCCGAGGCCGGCGCCGCGCACTACCTCGAGCACCTGCTGTTCAAGGGCACCCGGCGGCGGTCGGCGGCGGAGATCGCCGAGGCCTTCGACGCCGTCGGGGCCGAGCTGAACGCGTTCACGGCCAAGGAGCACACCTGCTTCTACGCCCACGTCCTCGACGTGGACCTGCCGATGGCCGTGGACGTGCTCGCGGACGTCGTGACCGACGCCGTGCTGGAGCCCGCGCACGTCGAGCTCGAGCGCAACGTCGTCCTCGAGGAGATCGCGATCCGCGACGACGACCCCGAGGACCTGCTCGGCGAGCTGTTCGACGAGGCGCTGTACGGCGGGCACCCGCTGGGGCGCCCGATCGTCGGCAGCGAGGAGTCCGTGCGCGCCATGGACCGCGCGGTGCTGCAGCGGTTCTGGCGCGGGCACTACACGACGCCGCGAATGGTGGTCGCGGCCGCGGGCAACCTCGACCACGCCCGGGTCGTCGACCTCGTCGGCGCGGCGCTGGCCGACGCGGCGCAGGCCGCCGGCGGTGACGCGCGGCCCGCCCCGCTGCGCCGCCCGGACCCGCCGGCGTCGTCCGGGGGCGGCGTCGCGCTGCTGCCCGACGACAGCGAGCAGGCCCACTTCATGCTCGGCGTGCCCGCCCCGGCACGGCACGACCCGCGGCGTCCCGCGCTGTCGGTGCTGAGCACCGCGCTCGGCGGCGGGCCGTCCTCGCGGCTGTTCCAGCAGGTCCGCGAGGAGCGGGGGCTGGCGTACTCGGTGTACGCGTCGGCGGCGAGCTACGCCGACGCCGGCAGCCTCGCCGTGTACGCCGGCTGCGGCCCCGAGCGCCTCGGCGAGGTCGGGACGGTGGTGCGCGGCGTGCTCGCCGACGTCGCGGCGAACGGGCTGACCGAGGCCGAGCTGGCCCGGGCCCGCGGCGCGCTCAGCGGGGGCCTGGTCCTGGGCAGCGAGGACACCCCGTCGCGGATGCACCGCATCGGCCGCTCCGAGGTCGACCACGGCCGCCAGCGCACGCTCGGTGAGAGCCTGGACCGCATCGGCGCCGTGACGGGCGACGAGGTCGCCGCCCTGGCCCGCGACCTGCTGGCCGTGGAGCCCACGGTCGCGGTGGTCGGACCGTTCGACGACGAGGACGCGCTGCCGGCGTCGGTTCGCGGCTGAGCTCCCGCGGCCCCGAGCTCCCGCGGCCCCGAGCTGCGGCGGCTCAGCGCCGCAGCCCGGGCCGCGGAGCGGTCAGGCGGCGGTGGCGTGGCGCCGGCGGCGGGCCGCCGGACGCGCGGGCTGCGCTGTGGCCTGCGCTGCGGG
>DASVUG010000072.1:0-4291 GCA_036387155.1 Pseudonocardia sp.
GGGTCCAGCGTCAGCCAGCACGCCATCCGCGAGGACTTCCAGCCCGTCCGCCGCCCGTGCAGCAGCGGCGAGTTCGCGAAGGCCGCGAGCAGGACGGGCCCCACGGCGTGCACGGTCGCCCACCGCTCGGCGACGCCCGGCCCCTCGCCCGCGTCCACGCAGACCTGCACCGCGGCCGTGGAGCACATCCCGCTGCGCCCGGCCGGCCCGAACCGGTCGAAGCGGCGCTCCATGGCGCGGTAGCGGGGCAGGTCGAGCAGGCGGCGGGGCGGACGCAGCGGGTCCGCGGCGCGCGGGGAGACGGCGAGGCGTGCGCGGCGAGCCGGGCGTGCAGGGCGTCGACGTCGGCGGTGACGGTGCGGACGAGGCGGCCCAGCGGCGCCAGGGGCGGGCTGGCCAGCTCGACCTGGCCGCCGGGCTCGACGGTGACCGTCGAGCCGCCGGGCAGCGGCCGGGCGGGCGAGCGCGGGTCCAGCGAGGGCGGGGCGTGGGGGCCGAGCGCGGCGCGCAGCGCGCCGGCGTCGACCGGGGCGGCGGGGGCGGCGGCGGGGTGGACGAGCCACTCGAGCTCGACGCCGAGCAGCCGCGGCGGGCCGTGCTTGAAGCACACCGACGCGACGTAGGCCTCGGCGTCCGCGCGGGTGCGCAGCGCCGCCGACCCGCCCGCGGGCGCGACCCCGCCGAGCGGCGCAGAACTCATAGCGTTACCCGTGTTTCTCCGGTTCATGCCGCGGACGCTACCCCCGGACCCCGACGATTCCGGGTGCTCAGCCGGCGCCCGCACACCGGGGGGACGCCGGGTGGCCCCCTAGGCTGGGTCGGTGCCCCGGGTCAGCACGGACCACCTCGCCGCCCGCCGGCAGCAGATCCTCGACGGCGCCCGGGCCTGCTTCGTCCGCCACGGCTACGAGGGCGCCACGGTGCGCCGGCTCGAGGAGTGCACGGGCCTGTCCCGCGGCGCGATCTTCCACCACTTCCGCGACAAGGACGCGCTGTTCCTCGCGCTCGCCGAGCAGGACGCGGAGCGGATGGCCGACGTCGTCGCGGCGCAGGGGCTCGTCCAGGTGATGCGGGAGCTGGTGGCGCACCCCGGCGGGCGCGGCTGGCTGGGCATCCGGCTGGAGGTGTCGCGGCGGCTGCGGACGGAGCCGGAGTTCGCGCAGCGGTGGCGGGCGCACTCGGCGGCCCTGACCGCCGCCACCCGGGCCCGGCTGGAGCGGCAGGCGGCGGCCGGGGCCGTGCGCGACGACGTCCCGGTCGCGGTGCTGGCCCGCTACCTGGAGCTGGTCCTGGAGGGCCTGGTGTCGCACCTCGCGCAGGGGCTGCCGGTGGACGAGCTCGACGCCGTGCTCGACCTGGTGGAGGGCGCGGTCCGCCGCCCGGGGCGCCGCACGTGACCCGGACCCGCGCACCCCGCCACGGATCACCGACGGGCGGGCGTCACCGGCGTCCGGCCTCCAGCGGCGCCGGTTCGCGCACCGGCAGGTCGAGCAGCTCCCGCGCCGGCGCGAGCACCTCGTCGACGGTGACGTCGGCGAGCACGCTCGCGTCGTGCCCGCAGGGCGCGGCGAAGTAGTCGACCCCGCAGACCGCGCAGCGGCTCGCCCACGACACCAGCACGCGGTGCCGCGCGCGGAACAGCGGCGCGACGTCGACCAGGTTCGCCCGCGTGAACACCCCGACCGTGGCCGTGCCGACCGCCTCGGCGAGGTGCCGCGGGCCCGAGTCGTTGCCGACGAACAGGGCGGCGCGCTCCAGCACCCCGACCAACCCGGCCATCGTCAGCCGGCCCGACAGGTCGACGGCGTGCGCGGCCGCGTCGCCCAGACCCGCCCGGATCTCCCGGACCAGCGCGGCGTCACCGGACCCGCCGAGCAGCACGACGCGGGCCCCCCGGGCGGCCAGGGCCGCGCCGAGCTCGCCGAGCCGGTGCGGGGGCCAGCGCCGCCTCGGGTCGGTGGCCCCCGGGTGCAGCGCCACCAGCGGGGCGTCCGGGACCCGGCCGGGCCCGCCGCGCGGTTCCGCGCCCGCGTCCAGCAGGTCGGCGGCGGCGGCGCGGTCCTCGGCGGTGACGGCCAGCCGCGGCAGCAGGTGCACCGGCTGCGCCCCGACCAGGGCGACGACCTCCAGGTAGCGCAGCACGTCGTGCTGGAAGGGGGTCCACGGCACGGTGCGGTCGAGCGGTGCGGCACCCGGGGCGCGGCTGCCGGCCGTCAGGCGCGCGCCGAACCGCAGCAGCAGCGGGTTCGCGTTGCCCCCGCCGCCGTGCAGCTGCACCGCCAGGTCGAACCGGCGGGCCCGCATCGCCGCGCAGAACTCCTCGACGACGGCGGGCGGGTCATCCGGGGGGCCGTCCGGCCCCGGCTCGCCGCGGACCCCGGACACCCGCGGCCCGGCCAGCACCTCGTCCACCGGCGCCGGTCGCCCGGCCAGCAGGGCGGCGACGGGCGGGGAGGTCACCAGCGTGATCGCGGCCTCGGGGTAGGCGGCCCGCAGCGCGGCCAGCGCGGGCTGGGCGGTCACGAAGTCGCCGAGGCCGTTCGCGCGCAGCACCACGATCCGGCGCACCCCGGGCACGAGCGGGGCGGGCGGAGGGGGGAGCAGGTCGGTCACGCGGCGGCGTTCCCCCCGGCACCCCGCCGGCATGCGCGGCGCCGCCGAGATCACCCGCCCGGGAGCCGGGCGGTCAGCGCGCGGCCGCCACCGGCGCCGGGGCGGTGTCGAACCGCTCGGCGGTGCGGCGGGCGGTCCGTCCGGCCCAGCCGGTCGTGCTCACCAGGCCGAGCGCGAGGACGGCGAGCCCGCAGCCGATCACCACCACCCAGGCCGGCCGGGCCGCGGCGGCGAACGCGGCGCCGGAGGACGCGCCGAGCTGCGCCGTCACGAGCGACCCCAGCACCGCCACCCCGAGCGCGGAGCCGACCTGCCGGCTCGTGGAGGCGACGCCCGCGGCCACCCCGGCCTGGGCCAACGGCATCCCCGACACCGCCGTGTTCGTGATCGGCGCGTTGAGCATCCCGAACCCGACGCCGAACACCACGTACGCCGCGACGACCAGCAGCAGCGGCGTGTCGACGTCGAGGGTCAGCAGCAGGGCCCCGCCCAGCGCGATCCCCAGGCCGCCGACCACCAGCGGCAGCCGGGCGCCCCGGTTCGCCACGATCCGGCCCGAGAACGGCGGCAGCACGGCCGTCATCGCGGCCATCGGCAGCGTGAGCAGCCCGGCGTGCAGCGCGGAGAACCCGCGGACGTCCTGCAGGTAGAGCGCGTTGAGGAACAGGAACCCGGCCATGGCGGCGAACGCGGCGACCGCCACGAGCGTGGCGGAGGAGAACGGCACGCTGGCGAAGAACCGCGGGTCGAGCAGCGGCTCGGCGCGCCGGGACTCCACGACGACCAGGCCGGCCAGCGACGCGGCGGCCGCCAGGAAGGAGCCGACGATCACCGGGCTCCCCCACCCCAGCCCGGGTCCCTCGATGATCCCGAACGTCAGCCCCGCCAGCAGCACGACCATCAGCAGCTGGCCCGCGGGGTCGAACCGCCGGGCCCGCGGGGCCCGCGACTCGGGGACGAACCGCGCCGCGAGGACGACGACCACCAGCGTCACCGGAACGTTGATCCAGAACACCGACCGCCAGCCCACGGTGTCCACCAGCACGCCGCCCAGCACCGGGCCGAGCGCCATCGACAGGCCGATCACGCTGCCCCACACGCCGATCGCCTTCGCGCGCTCGGCCCGTTCGGTGAAGACGTTCGTGATGATCGACATGGCGACGGGGTTCAGCATCGAGCCGCCGACCGCCTGCAGCGCCCGGAACGCGACGAGCGACCCGGTGCTCGGCGCCAGGCTGCACAGCAGCGACCCGGCCCCGAACAGCGTCAGCCCGATCTGGAACGTGCGCCGGCGGCCGATCCGGTCCCCGGTCGACCCGCCGAGCAGGAGCAGGCTCGCCAGCACGAGCGTGTAGGCGTCGATGACCCACTGCAGGCCCGACAGCGACGACCCGAGGTCGCGGCGCACCGCCGGCAGGGCGAGGTTGACGATCGTGTTGTCGAGCCCGACGACGAATAGGCTCGAGCAGCAGATCGCGAGGACCAGCAGCCGGCGGCGGCGGGTCAGGTCGGGCATGCGGGGTCCGATCAGCTGGTGCGGCGGCGGGCGACGCGTCCGTCAACGCCCCCGCCGGTCCGGGCCGTGCCCCCGACGGCGTGCAGGTGCACGACGTCACAGCCGGGGACCGGGCACGGCGCGCCGGCGGACCGCGGGTCGTCGGCCGGTCCGGCGGCCGCA
>DASVUG010000073.1:0-2597 GCA_036387155.1 Pseudonocardia sp.
CTTCGAGCAGCTGGACGGCGCGCTCGCCCGGGCGATCGACGCGGAGCGCGCGGCCTTCGGCGACGCGATGGACGCGGCGGGACGTTCGCTCACCGGCCTGCGGGCGGGCCCCGCCGTGCTGGCGCTCCTCGCCGCCGCCGCCGTGGCGAGCGGCCTGGGCCGACGGATCGAGGAGTACCGGTGAGCGAGCGGAGCGAGCGAACGATTCGGCACAGCGCGTGCGCGAAGCGCCGTCCGAGCGTCAGCGAGGGCGGGCGATGAGCCGCAGGCCGGTGGAGGTGGCGCGCCCGGTCGGGTACCTGGGCGCGGCGGGGGCGCTGGCGCTGGCGAGCCTCCTGCTGCCCGCGGGTGGGGCCGACGGGCCGGCCGCCGCCGCGGCGCCGCCGGCCGCCGCGACCGCCCCGCCCGCGGCGGCCTGCACCGAGGTCCGGGACAGCCTGCGCCCCGAGGCGCCGCTCCCGGCGCCCGGCGCCCTGCCCGACGGCTCGCCGATGGCGGCCATCGCCGCGCGGGGCCGGCTGGTCGCGGGGGTCGACCAGGGCAAGTACCTCGCCGGCTACCGCGACCCCCAGACCGGGGACCTGGTCGGCGCGGACATCGACATCGCCCGCTCGATCGCCGCGGCGGTCCTCGGCGACCCGAACAAGGTCCAGTTCGTGGTGCTCGACATCGCCGACCGGGTGGCGGCGCTGGACCGCGGCCAGGTCGACGTGGTCGTCGACCACTTCACGGTGACCTGCGACCGCCAGCGCACCGTCGAGTTCTCCAGCGCCTACATGACGGCGACGCAGCGGCTGCTCGTGCCCGTCGGGTCGGGCGTCCGGGAGGTCGAGGACCTGCGCGGACAGCGGGTGTGCACGTCGCGGGGGTCGACGACCGAGCGGGTCCTGCGCGGCCTGCCGCTGCAGCTCGACGTCGTGGCCCTGCGCGGCATCCCGGACTGCATGGTCGAGCTGCAGGCGGGCCGGGCGGCCGCGGTGTCCAGCGACGACGTCATCCTGGCCGGGCTCGCCGCGCAGGACCCGCAGACGCAGGTGGTCGGCCGCGCGCTGGACCGCTCGTCGTACGGCGTCGGGATGCGCCGCGACGCCCCGGACCTCGTGCGCTTCGTCAACGCCCTGCTCGAGCGCTCCCGCGCCGACGGCAGCCTCGCGGCCAGCAACCGGCGCTGGTTCGGCGGCACCCTCGACCCCGTCCCCGTCCCCCCGCCCGCCCGCTACCGGGACTGACGCCCGCGGCTCAGCCGGGGTCGGCGGTGAGGGTGACCGTCGTCCAGGCGCCGAGGTGGATCACCGCGCCGTCGGCCAGGGGGACCGGGCGGTGCGGGGGGATCGGGCCGTCCTCGACGGCGAGCGTGGTGCCGTTCGTGGAGCCGACGTCGACGAGGTCCCAGCCGCCGTCGGGCCGCGCGACCAGCAGCGCGTGGGCGGCGGAGACGGCGGGGTCCAGGCCGGTGAGGTCGACCTCGGGCTCGGTGCCGCGGGCCGCGCTGCGCCGGCCGATCGCCACCTGCGGCCCGGACAGCGCGAAGCGCCGCTCCTGGACGTAGCGCGGGAACTCCAGGGCCGCGGCGTCCACGCCGTCCCGGCGCCGGACCTCCTCGAACCAGGCGCGGTCCGCCCGCACGACGGCCCGCCAGCGGCCCGCGGGGGCCGGGTCGCCGGGCGCCACCGGGGCCGACGGGTCGCCGGGCGCCACCGGGGCCGACCGGCCGCCGGACGCCCCCGCGGTCGACGGGTCGAGCGGCGTGACCGCGACGACGCCCAGGGTCGCGTCGACGCCGCGCGCCAAGGGGACGGGCCGGACGGGCGCCAGGCTGTCGTGGCCGCACTCCTCGCAGAAGCGGCCCGCGAGATCCGCCGCGCAGGCCGCGCAGACCGCCCCGCCGGATCCCCCCGTCGCAGCGGCGCCGGAGGACGGGGTGCCCGCGGCGACCGCGCCGGTGGGCGTGGACCAGCGCGTCCCCGGGTCGGCGGGCCCCGGGCCGCCGGGTGCGCCCCCTGGCCCGGAGGGAGCCACCGCCAGCCCGCAGACGTCGCACCAGTCCGGGTCGTCGGAGGCGTGGCCCTGCGGGCAGACCGCGCCGGCGCCCGGGCCCGTCACGACGCGGTCCGCCGACCGACCGGGACCGTCCGGCCGCGGCGCGCGTCGAGCGCCATCGTGCCCGCCTTCTCCGCGTCGGCGCGCAGCCGGACCGTGCCCGTCCGCACGTCGAGCACGTGGACGACGCCCTCCAGCAGCCGCGCGGTGTCGGTGTGCCCGGACTCGGCGGCCAGCCGCACCGCCTCGCCCAGGCTCGCCTCCGCCGCGGCCACGTCGCCGGCCTCGCGGGCGGCCAGGCCGTCCGCGATGGCCCCGGCCAGCGCGACCTGCCCGGTGTAGTGCGCGACCTTCGGGTCGATCGCGCTCGACCGCCCCACGTCGTCGGTCCACTCGGCCGTGACGTTCGCCTGCGCGAGCACGTCGTCGCCCGGGCCCCGGCCGCCTGCACCGTCGAGGCCGGTGACCAGCTCGACGCGCGCGGCCCGCATCTGGGCGCCCGTCGCGCCCGGCGCCACCTCGACCTGGACGTGGTAGTCGCGGCTCTCCGCGCCCCA
>DASVUG010000074.1:0-7657 GCA_036387155.1 Pseudonocardia sp.
GTGGGGGGCCGGCGCGGCCGTCGGGGTGTCGGCCCTGCTGACCGCCTCGACCCTGGCCTACACCTGCCTGCGGATCGCGGGAGCGGTCTACATGCTGTGGATCGGTGTCCGGTTCCTCCAGGCGGCGGTCGTCGGGGCCCCGCCCGTCGACGAGGTGTCCGACGGGTCCGGGGCGGCGGGCGCGACGCTCTGGCACGGGTGGCGCAACGGCTTCCTGACCAACCTGCTGAACCCGAAGATCGGGGCCTTCTACGTGGCGGTGCTGCCCCCGTTCATCCCGCCCGGCACCTCGCCGCTGCTGATGGGCCTGCTCCTCGCCCTCGTCCACGACGTCCTGGGCATGCTGTGGTTCGCCGCGCTGATCCTGGCCGCCGGCCGGATGCGGCGGCTGCTCCGGCGCCGCACCGCGCGCCGCGTCGTCGACGGCGCGACCGGCACCGTCCTCGTCGGCTTCGGGCTCCGGCTGGGGCTGTCCGCGCGGTGACGCGACGGGCTCCGGCTCAGCCGTCCGCCTGGTCGAACTCGCGCCGGAGGATGCCGTAGCACTCGCAGGCCACCGCCTCGAGCGCCGGGCGGTCCACGATCGTCACGACCCCGCGGCGGTAGTGGATCAGTCCGTCGTCCTGCAGCCGGCGGGCGGACTCGGACACGGTCTGGCGACGCACCCCGAGCATCTGCGCGAGGAAGTCCTGGGTCAGCGGGAACGCGTCGCGGCGCACCCGGTCGCCGGTGGTGAGCATCCAGCGGGCCGCGCGCTGCTCGGCGGAGTGGGTGCTGTTGCAGACGACGTTCTGCGAGACCTGCACCAGGACGGTCTGGGTGTAGCGGTGCAGCAGGCCGTGCAGCGCACCGTCGGTGGCGAGGAAGTCGCGGAAGTCGGCCGCCGGGAGGACGGCCGCTCGCCCGGCGACCTGCGCGAAGACCGTGTTCGGGCTCGCGGTGGCGCCGAGGAACAGCGGCAGCCCGACCATGCCCTCGTAGCCGATCGTCGCCACCTCGACCTGGACCCGGTCATGCTCGGTGAGGGCGACCATCGAGTAGACGGAGGACAGCGGGAAGTGCACCTCGGTGACCGGCTCGCGCCGCCGGTGCACCTCCTGCCGGAGCTCGACGTCGACCACCACGGCGAGCGAGCGGAGCCGGTCGAGCTCGTCCTCGGGCAGGGCGGCCAGCAGGGCGTTGAGCCGCAGCTCGTCGAGCGTGCTGTCGGCCATCCCGCGCTGCCCTCCGTCGCGCGGTGCGGTGCGCACCGTCCGCGGCGCGCGCGTACCCCGCGCGCCGCGGCGCATGCCCCGACGTTTGTCCGCGACCGGACACAGCACCGTAGGGTGGACCCGTGTCGGCGACCGGACGCACCGCAGCCGCGTCCCCGTTCGAGGTGGTGGCGCTCGTCGCGTCCCTCGGCGGCGTCGCGGCCGTCTCCCGGATCCTCGCCGGCCTGCCCGCCGGGTTCCCCGCGCACGTGCTCGTCGTGCAGCACGCCCGCCGGGACCAGGACCCGGAGGTGCTGACGCGGCTCCTCCGGCGCCTCACCCCGCTGCCCGTGGGTACCGCCCGCAGCGGCACCGAGCTGCACGGCCCCGGCGTCACCGTCGTCCCCGGCGGCCACCTCGCCGGCGTCGGCCCGGCGCGTCGGCTCACGCTCACCCCCGTGGAGGCGCCCGACCACCTGCGCGTCGGCGACACCCTGCTGACCGGCCTCACCGCGGCGTTCGGACCGCGCGTCCTCGCGGTCGTGCTCACCGGCATGCTCCACGACGGCGCCGCGGGCGTCCGCGCCGTCAAGCGCCGCGGCGGGCGGGTGCTCGTCCAGGACCCCGCCACCGCCCGCGCCGCCGGGATGCCCGCGAGCGCCGTCGCCACCGGGTGCGTCGACTTCGTCCTCCCGCTCGACCGCATCGCCGCCGCCCTGATCGCCCTGAGCATGGCTCCCGGCGCCGCGGACCTGTTCGCCGTGCCCACCGCCCCCTGGGCGAAGCTGCACGCCTGACCGGTTGCGCGGGCGCCGGTCGGCCGGCGCTCCTGCCGGGGTGCCGCGCGAGACTGCCGTCGTGGACGACACGGACAGCCTCCCGGGCCGACACGGCCTCCGACGTACCGGGCATCGCGGGCGCAGGGACGACCGCGGCGGCGGGGCCGCGACCGACCCGGACGCCGACCGGGCCCCGCGGGTGTACCTGGTCACGGGTATCCAGGCTGCGGGCAAGAGCACCGTCGCCCAGGCCCTGGCCGAGCGGCTGTCGGCGCCCTCGGTGCACGTGCACGGCGACCAGTTCCGCCGGTGGATCGTCAACGGGCGGCGGGACATGACCCCGGACCCGCATCCGGAGGCCGTCGAGCAGCTCCGTCTTCGGTACCGGCTCATGGCGACGACCTGCGACCTCTACGCCGGGGCGGGTTGCTCGGTGGTCGCCCAGGACGTCGTCCTCGGGTCCCACCTGCGGCTCCTGGTCGACCTGGTCCGCACCCGACCCCTGCACGTCGTCGTCCTGGCCCCGCGACCCGCGGTCGTCGCCGAGCGCGAGCGCCGGCGCGGCAAGCACGCCTACGGCGATTGGACGGTCGACGGCCTCGACGGCGTGCTCCGGCGGGACACCCCCCGCCTGGGGCTCTGGCTCGACACCTCGGAGCTGACGGTCGACCAGACCTGTGACGCGATCCTCGGCCGGTCCGCGGAGACGTCGGTAGGCGTGTGAGGTCAGGGGCCGGCGCTCAGGCACCGGCACCGCCGTCGACGTGCAGGACGGCGCCGGTGACGTAGGACGCGCGGTCGCTGAGCAGCCAGGCGGCGGCCTGGGCGATCTCGTCGGGGTCGGCGGCGCGGCGCAGGGGCGTCGCCGCCACGAGCCGCTCCTGGAGCCCGGGGGAGCGCTCCCCCCACTCGCGGATCATCTCGGTGAGCGTGTTGCCGGGGGTGATCGCGTTGACGCGGATGCCCTCGGGGCCGTACGTCACCGCGGCGGACTCCGTCAGGCTGTTGACGGCCCGCTTCATCGCGCCGTACGCGGGGAGCACCGGGTTGGCGCGCAGGCTGCCGACGCTGGAGTTGTTCACGATCGCGCCGGACCCGGCGGTGGCGCGGATGGCGGCGACCTCGGCGGCCATCGCCACCCACGTCCCCCGGAGGTTGACCGCGTAGAGCTCGTCGAACTCGGCCTGCGGGACCGCGTCGACCGCCCGGGGCGGCGTGTTGACGGCCCCGTTGTTGAAGGCGGCGTCGAGCCGGCCGAACAGCGCGACCGCGCGGTCGACGGCGGCGCGCACGTCGTCGGGCTCGGCCAGGTCGCACACGACGTACTCGGCCGTGCCGCCGTCCGCGCGGATCTCCTCGGTGACCGCCTTCAGCTGGGACTCGGTGCGCGCCGCGAGGAGGACCGTCGCGCCCTCGCGGGCGAACAGGCGCGCCGCCGCGGCGCCGATCCCGCGGCCCGCGCCGGACACGAAGGCGACCTTGCCGGAGAGCAGGCCGAGGGGTGCAGTCGTCGTCATACCGACGACCCTGCGCCCGGTGGACGCGTCGCATCCATGCCGCGGCTGTACCTGTCTGGGCCGCTCGGCCAGTCGGATACTCGGGGTGTGGCGACAACCGGGCTCGGCGCGTTCCTGCGCAGCAGACGCGAGCGCATCACCCCCGCCGACGTCGGGCTGCCCGCCGGCCGCCGCCGCCGCACCCCCGGGCTGCGCCGCGAGGAGGTCGCGCAGCTCGCGTTCGTCTCCGCCGAGTACTACACCCGGCTGGAGCAGGCGCGCGGTCCGAGCCCGTCGCGCGAGGTGCTGGGCGGGCTGGCGCGGGCGCTGCGGCTGTCCGACGCCGAGCGCGACCACCTGCACCACCTCGCCGGGGTGCCGCCGGGCCCGCCTCCCGGACCGTCGCGGAACGTGCGGGCGAGCGTCCACGACCTGGTCCGACGCCTGCCGCTGGCGGCCGCCACCGTCACCTCGGCGATCCACGAGGTGCTCGTCTGGAACGACCTGGCGGCGGCGCTCATGGAGGACTTCTCGGCCGTGTCCCCCCGCGACCGGAACCTGGCCCGCCGCGCCTTCCTCGGCCCGCGCCGCGACGGACAGGGGCTGTACGGCGTCTCCGACGTCGCCGAGTTCCGGCGCTCGGTGGCCGCCGGCCTGCGTGGCGCCGCGGCGAGGTACCCCGACGCGCCGGAGGTGACCGGGCTGGTCGAGGAGCTGCTCGCGGGCAGCGAGGAGTTCGCGCGGCTGTGGGAGCGCGGGGAGGTCGCCCCACCGCGCGTCCTCCGCAAGACCTTCCACCACCCCCTGGTCGGCCCGGTGACCGTCAACTGCGACGTCCTCGACATCGCCGACCGCGACCAGCACGTCGTCATCTACACCGCCGACCCCGGCTCGTCGTCGGAGGAGGCGCTGCGGCTGCTCTCGGTCGTCGGCACCCAGCGCATGGCCGTCGACGGCTGACGGGTGCGACTGCCCGGCGGCTACTCGCCGGTCGTCCCGGTGGCGAGCTCCACGACGACGTCGAGCTGGCCGAGGTGGCGGGCGTACTCCTGCAGCAGGTGGAACAGCACCCGTTCCAGCGTCGCCGGCTCGGCCCCGCGCCACCGCGGGCCCGGCCGGCCGACCTCGTCCAGGCCGTGGGCCAGGACGATCTCCCGGGTCCGCACGCCCTGCCGCCGGAGCAGGTCGGCGGCCTCGGCGAGCCCCGTACCGGTGGGGACGTGCCAGCGGCCGTCCCGCTCGTCGGCCCACGGATCGCCGACGTCCTGGCCCAGGAAGCCCCACTCCAGCCACCGTCGCTCCACGTGGCGCAGGTGGACCAGCAGCTCCAGCGGCGCCCAGCCCGACGGCAGCCGGCTGCGCGCGACCTCGCCGTCCGGGAGCAGGTGCGCCTTGTCGACGACCCGCTCGCGGAAGTGGTCCAGGTAGGTCAGGAACACCGCGGCCCGGGAGGGCTGCGGGTCGGTCGGCTCCGGGAGGGCGGCGTCCACCGGGGCAGTCTGCTCCGACCTCCGCAGGCGCCGGGCGCTCGCTACCGTGGCGGCGAGCCGACGACACCGCCCGGCACGGCAGCTCCGCGGACGCGGCCGGCGGGCGACAGCGAGGAGGGTCCGTGAGCTCGGTCCGCGCCGTCCCCGAGACCGAGCTGATGTCGGGCGACACGCTCTCCGCCGACGACGCGTGGCACACCGTGCGCCGCTTCGGCCTCGGGCACCTGCTCTCCACGGGGTTCGTGCGCTTCCGCTACGGCGACGGGTTCAGCCACGCGCGCGCCTTCGGGTTGCAGCTCGCGCTGGCCACGGTCCCGCTGGTCATCGCCGGGGCCGGGCTGGCGTCGGCGCTGGGGGCGGAGTCGTTCGCGGAGGTCGTCGCGCGCACCGTCGTCGCGATCTCGCCGGGCAGCTCCGACGCGCTGGTCGCGGACGTCGTCGAGGGCGGGTCGGAGGAGCGCAGCGAGCGCGCGGAGGTCGTCGTCGTGCTCGGGCTGGTGACGGCGTTCGTCGCCGCGACGTCGAGCTTCGCCCAGCTGGAGCGGGGCGCGAACCGGATCTACGGCACCGAGCGCGACCGGACGGCCCTGCGCAAGTACGCCCGCGCGTCCGTGCTGACCGTCACCGCCGGCACCGCGATGGCCGTCGGGCTCCTGCTGATCGTCGCCGGCGAGCCGTTCGGGGACGCCGTCGAGCAGGTCTACCACTGGGGCGACGCGGCGGAGAGCGTGTTCGACGTCGTCCGCTGGCCGGTCGGGCTGGCCGCGCTCGTCGTCGCCGTGACGACGCTGTTCCGCTACGCGCCGCGCCGGCGCCAGCCGGGGCTGTCGTGGCTGGCCGTCGGGGCGACGGTGACGGTCGTCGTGTGGCTTCTGGGCTCGGTGCTGCTGGGCCTCTACGTCGCCAGCGCGCCGAACTTCGGCGAGACCTACGGCGCCCTGACGGCGGTGATGGCGCTGCTGCTGTGGGCGAACGTCACCGGGACGGCGCTGCTCGCCGGGATCGCGCTGGCCGCGCAGCTCGAGGCGGTGCGGGCGGGCGGGTCGGACCCGCGCCTGCCCGACACCGACGACGACGGCATCCCGGACCACCTCGACGAGCACCCGGACTCGCCGGCGCGCTGAACAGGAGGGTCCGCGGCGGACGCGGACGCAGGACTCGGTGTCCCCCGGCCGGGTGCGCATCCTCCGGGCGCCCCGGCCGTTGCGCCGACTGGGGTCCACTCGACGTGTCGTGGGCTCCGGGAGGGACGAGCACATGGTGCGGGGCAGGACGGCCGCCGTCGTCAGCGCGATCACGGCCGCGGTCGTCGCCGGGACCGGGTTCCTGGCGGACAACGCCCTCGCCGACCCCGCGGAACCCTCGCCCGCCGCGGTCGCCGCCCGGGCCCAGCCGCTGGTGCCCGGCACGCCGTGCTCGGTGGGCGCCCGGTCGTGCGTCGACCTCGACTCCCAGCGCGCCTGGCTGGTCGCGGACGGGAAGGTGGTGCGGGGGCCGGTCAAGATCGGCTCCGGCGGCCCGGGCAAGGAGACCCCCCTCGGGCACTCGTTCCGCGTCTACCTCAAGGACGCCGACCGCAAGAGCAACGAGTTCAAGCTCGCGAACGGCGCCCCGGCGCCGATGCCGTGGGCGGTGTTCTTCGCCGACGGTGGGATCGCCTTCCACGCCGGCGACCCGGCCCGCGCGTCGGCGGGCTGCGTCCGCCTGGCGCCCGCGGACGCGAAGGCGTGGTTCGACCACCTGCAGGTCGGCGACCAGGTGCAGGTCGTCCGGGCCGGCGAGGAGACCGCCGCCCGCCGCGACCGGTAGGGGCTCACGCCCCGCCGGCGACGGAGCGCTGCACCACCTCGAACTCCAGCAGCGCCGAGCCCGACGCCACGGGCCGCGCCCGCTCGCCGGAGTGCGCCGTCATCGCCGGGCCGGTGAGCCACGCCTGGAACGACTCCTCGCTGTCCCAGTGCGTCACCACGAAGTAGCGGTCCTCGCCCTTGACCGGGCGCAGCAGCTCGAAGGACAGGAAGCCGGGCTGGCCGTCGACCG
The DNA here is from genome assembly GCA_036387155.1 of Pseudonocardia sp. GTDB lineage: Bacteria > Actinomycetota > Actinomycetes > Mycobacteriales > Pseudonocardiaceae > Pseudonocardia. Next base: position 6,999 of record DASVUG010000074.1, read on the forward strand.
CGTGCAGCCGGTTCGCGAACCGCTTCTCCAGCTCGGGCCCCGCGCCCTCCGGCACCTCGATCGCGTTGATCTTCACAACCGCCATGGGGCCAGGCTAGTGCCGATCCCGCCCCGCGCGTCGTGGGCGGCACTTGCCCGGCTCCGCCGGGGTCTGGAAAGCCACTTTCCTGCAACCCGGCTGCATGAACGTGGCTTTCCTGCAGCGGCCGGCGCTACGGGTCGACCTCGACGGCGACGATCCGGGCCCGGACGGGCTCCACCGGGTGCAGGGCCGCGAACGCCGCGGCCGGTCGGGACGTCGCCACGACGCAGTGCGGCAGCCACGCGCCCGGCAGGTAGGCCGCGGCCGGCCCGCGGACCCGCCCGGCCAGCGCGTCGTGCACGGCGGAGTGCACGGCGAGCAGCTCGGCGTCGACAACAGCGGCCAGCACCAGCTCGTCCGGCCGCCCGACCGCGGTGCCGAGCGTCGCCAGCCAGACCGAGGGCAGCGCGAGCACCCGCAGCTCGTCGTCGAGGGCCGCGCGTGCCGCGGTTGGGATCGCGACGGCCGCCGCGGCGACCGGGGCGGGCCGGTCGTCGGGAGTGGCGCAGCCCGCCGCGGCGGCGCGGGCGCGCAGGTCACCGATCCGCGCCGCCGCGGCGTCGTCGATCCGGAACCG
>DASVUG010000075.1:0-9596 GCA_036387155.1 Pseudonocardia sp.
CGCCTCGTCCACGATGAGGGTGTCGTACTGGCGCAGCATCCGGTCGCCGGTCAGCTCGGCCAGCAGGATGCCGTCCGTCATGAGCTTGACCAGCGTGTCCTCGCCGACGCGGTCGGTGAAGCGGACCTTGTAGCCCACCGCCTCGCCGGGTTCGGTGCCCAGCTCCTCGGCGATCCGGTCCGCGACGGTGCGGGCGGCCAGCCGCCGCGGCTGCGTGTGGCCGATCATCCCGGCGACGCCGCGGCCCAGCTCCAGGCAGATCTTCGGGATCTGCGTGGTCTTGCCCGAGCCGGTCTCGCCGGCGACGACCACGACCTGGTGGTCGCGGATCGCGGCGGCGATGTCGTCGCGGCGGGCGGACACGGGCAGCGCCGGCGGGTAGGTGATCCGCGGGACGGCGGCCCGCCGGGCCGCGAGCCGCGCCTCGTCGTGGGTCCAGCGCGCAGTGGCGGCGCGGGGCGACGCGTTGCGGGGCGGAGCGTCGCGGCGCGCCGCGGTGCGGCGCCGGGCGGGACGGGGAAGGGGGGCGGCGCCGGCGGGGCTCGCGGCGCCGCCCGGGGAGGCCGCGTCACCCGTGATCGGGTCTCCGGCGGCGGGAACGCCGGACGCGGCCTGGCTGGTGGGGCGGGAGGAGCGCCCCCGACCGCCGCGGCGCCGTCGCGCGGGGCCGCCGCCCTGCGGCGTCGGCTCCGACACGTGGGGCGCACGACGCGGGGATCCGTCGCCCGGGGTGGTGGACCCGGTGGGGCGGGCGTCGTGCGGGCGCGCGTCAGCGGTGGGGGAGGACATGGTTACTTCAGTGTGCAGGGACGAGGTGTCAGACCGACCGCAGGGACGGCGTGATCTCGTCGGCCACGGGGTCGTCCTGCGCCGGGTGCTCGACGAGCGCGAGCACGCGGTTGGCCAGGAACCGGGCCGTGCGCACGGTGGTGCCGCCGCGCGTGATCTCGCTGACCTCGACGACGCCCCGCCCGTGCGTGACGTTGACGCGACGCCCGGCGCGGGTGGCCGCCACGTCGTACGTGCGCGTCGTCCCGCTGCCGGCGTCGATGACGATCTCGACCCGATCGCCCTTCATGGCAGCCGCCGATCTGTAGGAGCTGTGGTGGACGGTGACCTCGCGAGCTCGGTCAACGTAGGAGTCCGGACCGGACGCCGGTCGCCTCGCGGCGAGGTGCACACCGCGGCTTCCCCGAGGGGATCGTCCGCGGCGGCGTTTCTAGGTGAGACCCGGGGACTCGGATCGCCCGGTCCGGACACCCTGTACAACCGTCCCACCTCGCAGAACATTCCGCGCAGGACGTGTTCGCGAGGGGGTGTCCGGGCCGAGCGCTGGTCGCCTCGCGGCGCTGGGCACAGCACGGCTCCAGCCGAACGGTATTCCGTGAAGGCTCTTCAATACTGAGACCCGGGGACACAGGTCGCCCGGCCCGGACACCTCACCCTAACCGGTCCGCGCCGGCGGGTGTTCCCGCGCTGCCGATGCCGCCGTCCTCACGCCCGGCGAACCCGGTAGCGCAGGTGCGTGACGCGGCGCGCGTGGTCCTCGCCGGGTGGGCTCGTGAGCCGGCGGACGAGGTCGAGCCGGACGGGGCGGGCCGGCAGGTGGTCGAACAGCCGCCTGCCCTGCCCGAGCAACACCGGTACGACGTGCAGCTCCAGCTCGTCGATCTCCCCGGCGCGCAGCAACGCCTGCCCCGCCCCGGCGCCGGCCACCAGCACGTCGCCGTCGCCCGCGGCGGCCCGGGCCTGTGCGGCGGCGTCGGCCGGGTCGGTGGCGAAGCGGACGCTGCCCGGCGGCGGCCCGTCCGGGACGTCGTGGGTGAGGACGATGATCGGGACGCCGTCGTGGTGGTCGCCGCCCCAGTGGCCGGCCAGCTCGTAGGTGCGGCGGCCGGAGATCAGGGCGCGGGTCGCGAGCGACTCGGCGAACACCTCACCGCTCGGTCCCGGGTCGTCACGCCGGTCCAGCCAGTTGAACAGCCGGAACCCGCCCTCGCCCATGGGCTGGTCGGGGCCGTCGTCGGGCCCGGCGACGAAGCCGTCGAGCGAGATCGTCATGTCCAGCCGGACGCTCGCCATCGCTCAGGCCTCCCGTCGCACGCGGTAGCGCAGGTGCTGCACGCCCGGTCCGTCGAGGGCGCGGAGCAGCTCGAGCTCGACGTAGCCGGGCGGGAGACCGTCGAACAGCCGGCGGCCCTGCCCGAGCAGCACCGGCACCAGGTGCAGCTCCAGCTCGTCGAGCAGGCCGGCCTTCAGACACTCCTGCGCGGTCACGGCGCCGTGCACCATGACGTCGCGGCCGCCCGCGGCGGCCTTCGCCTGCTCGACGGCCGACGCGACGTCGGTGACGTAGCGGGCGTGGCCCGGCGCCGGCGCGTCCGGCGGGTTCCGGGTCAGGACGAGCACCGGGACGGCGTCGTGGTGGTCGCCGTCCCAGCCCCCCGCGAACTCGAAGGTGCGCCGTCCGGTGATCACGGCGCCGGTGGCCAGCATCTCGTCGAACACGAGCGCGCCGGTCTCGTCGGTGGGCCGGTACGAGCGGGGCCCGGCACCGCCGGGGCCGAGCCAGGCGTGCAGCTGCTCGCCGCCGATGCCCAGGCCGGCTCCGGGTCCGTCGTCGGGGCCCGCCACGAACCCGTCCACCGAGACGGACATGTCCAGCACGATCCTGCTCATGGCCGTCAGCATCCCCGGCGGCGCGGTCAGCAGGAATCCCAGGAATCTGGGCCGCTGTGCGGATGCGCCGTAGGGTCGGCCGATGCGCACGACGCGCGCCCGCGACGACATCGCCAGGCTGGCGCACCGGGGTCTGTCCGTGGCGGACTTCGCGAAGGCGGTCGACGGCGCGCTGCGGACGGCCGTGCCGGCCGAGGGCACGTGCCTGATGACGGTGGATCCGGCGACGATGCTGCCGACGGGCGAGTTCGTCGACAACGGGCTGCCCGCGCCGGAGCTGCTGCGGCTCGTCGAGATCGAGGTGCGCGAGCCCGACTACAACAAGTGGGTCCACCTCGCGCGGGCGCCCAGCCCGGCGGCCAGCCTCAGCGCCGTCACCGCGGGCCGTCTCGAGCGCAGCCGGCGCCAGCGCGAGATCCGCCGGCCCGGCGGCTTCGCCGACGAGCTGCGCGTGGTGCTCGGCGACACCGCCGCGACGTGGGGCGAGCTGACCGTGTTCCGTGCGGCGGACCGGCCGTGGTTCTCCGCGCGCGAGGTGGACCTCGTCGCGTCGCTGGCCGGCCCGATCACCGACGGTCTGCGACGCGGACTGCTGCTCGACGACGTGCGGGCCGGTGCCGACGACGTCGGCCTGCTCGTCCTCGACCCGGACGACGGTGTGGCCCTGGCCAACCCGGCCGCGGACCGCTGGCTCTGCGGGCTGACCCCGGGCAACCGCGCGGGCGCCCGGCTCCCGGTGGTGATCCCGGCCGTCGCCCGCCAGGCCCGCGCGCTGTGTTCGGCTCCGGCGGCGGCCGACCTCCACCCGGCCTGGGCCAGGGTGCCCACCCGCGGTGGGCAGTGGCTGACCGTGCGCGGGTCGGTGATGGGCGACCGGCCGGACGCGCCCGTGACGGTGCTGCTGGAGGCGGCCCGTCCGGCCGAGATGGCTCCGCTGGTGGTGGCCGCGTACGGCTTCAGCGCGAGCGAGCGCCGGGTGACGGAGCTGGTGGCGCGGGGCCTGTCGACGCGGCAGATCGCCGAGCGGCTGCACCTGTCGGCCTACACCGTGCAGGACCACCTCAAGTCGGTCTTCACCAAGTCCGGCACGGGGTCCCGCGGCGAGCTGGTCGCCCGCCTGTTCCTCGACCACCACGCCGTTCCGCTCACCCGAGCTGCAGCGCCGCCAGCACCCGGTCGGTGAACGGCGGCCAGGCCTCGAACGCCCAGGTGTCGTAGTCGCGGTCGGTCAGGACCACGCACGCGGCGCCGGCGTCCGGGTCCACCCACAGGAACGTGCCCGACTGCCCGAAGTGCCCGAAGGTGGCGGGCGAGCTGTGCGCGCCGGTCCAGTGCGGCGACTTCCCGTCGCGGATCTCGAAGCCCAGCCCCCAGTCGTTCGGCGACTGCCGCCCGTACCCCGGCAGCACCCCGTCGACCCCGGGGAACGCCACGGACGTCGCCTCGTGCAGCGTCACCTCCGACACCAGCGTCGGCGCCTGCAGCTCGGCGGCGAAGCGAACCATGTCCGCGCACGTCGACCGCATGTCCGCGGCCGGCGAGCCGTCGAGGAGGGTCGCCCCCATGCCGAGCGGGGCGAGGACGGCCTCGTGGAGGTAGTCGGCGAACGGCATCCCGGCGCCCGCCGCCACGGCGTCGGCGAGCAGCTCGAACCCGCGGTTGGAGTAGATCCGCCGCTTGCCGGGCTTGGCCTGGACCATGCCGTCCTCGAAGGAGACGCCCGAGGTGTGCGCGGCGAGGTGGCGGACCGTCGAGCCCGCGGGGCCGGCCGGGGTGTCCCAGTCGACCGCGCCCTCCTCGACGGCGATGAGCACCGCGAAGGCCACCAGCGGCTTGCTCACCGAGGCCAGCCGGAACACCCGCTCCTGCTCGCCCGCGAGCGCCGCCACCGTGCCGTCGGCCCGCACGACCGCCGCCGCCGCGTGCGGGACGGGCCAGTCGAGCACCGTCCCCACGGCCCTGCGCAGCGCGTCCTCCACCGCCACATCGTGGCAGACGGGTCCGCGGAGACCGGCCCGACCGGCCGGACCCGGGACGCCGCTCCCGCCGCCCCGGCGGCGGACCGAGGTTGAAGGCGGCCCACCGGGGGATCTCGTCGCGGTGACGCGCGGTGATCGGTCCGACCCCGACGCGTCGGGCCGCGTCTGGATCGGCACGTCGGGCTGGCGCTACCCGCCGTGGCGCGGCGTGTTCTACCCGCCCGGGCTGCCGCAGCGCCGCGAGCTCGCCCACCTGGCGCAGCGGACGAACAGCGTGGAGCTCAACGGCTCGTTCTACGCCCTCCAGCGCCCCGAGTCCTACCGCGCGTGGGCCGCGGAGACGCCGGACGACTTCCTGTTCGCGGTCAAGGGCAGCCGCTACATCACCCACCTCAAGCAGCTCCGCGACGTCCGCCTGCCGCTGGCCAACTTCCTCGCATCCGGCCTGCTCGCGCTGGGCCCCAAGCTCGGCCCGCTGCTGTGGCAGCTCCCGCCCCGGCTGCGCTTCGACGCCGCGCGGCTCGAGGAGTTCCTGGCCCTCCTGCCGCGCAGCACCGGCGCGGCCGCCCACCTGGCGGGCGAGCACGACGCCCGGCTGGACGGGCGGGCGGAGACGACCGTCGACGCCGACCGCCCGCTGCGACACGCCCTGGAGGTCCGCCACCCCAGCTTCCGGCACCCCGACCTCGTCGCGCTGCTCCGCGCGCACGGGGTCGCGCTGGTCGTGGCGGACACGGCCGGGAGGTTCCCGTACCTGGAGGACGTGACGGCCGACTTCGTCTACGTCCGGCTGCACGGCGCCACCGAGCTCTACGTCAGCGGCTACTCCGCCCCGGAGCTCGACCGGTGGGCGGAGCGCGTGCGGGCGTGGCGGGCGGGGGAGGCCCCGACCGGCGAGCACACGTGCGCACCGCCGGCGCCGCACCGGCCCGGGGGCCGCGACGTCCTGGTCTACTTCGACAACGACGTCGACGTGCACGCCCCGTTCGACGCGATCGCGCTCGCCGGGCGTGTCGGCTGACACCGGGCCGGTACGCGTCGCGCACCGAGCGCGGGGGTACTGGAGCGGGATGCACGTCCCGGAGACACCGCTGTGCCTGGCCGAGGGGCCGGAGGACGACGAGGCGCGCACCCGACTGGCCGCCCGGGTCGGCGAGCTGGCCCGCGCCCAGCACCGGACGGTGGCGGTGGCCGAGTCGCTGACCGGGGGCATGCTCTCGACCGAGCTGGCCGCCGCCGGCGGGTCGAGCGCCTGGTACCTCGGTGGCCTCGTCGCCTACGCCAGCGACGTCAAGCACACCGTGCTCGACGTCCCGGAGGGCCCGGTGGTCAGCGGCCCGGCCGCGAGCGCGATGGCGCGCGGGATCCGCCGGCTGCTGCGCGCCGACGTCGGGCTGGCCGTGACCGGCGCCGCCGGACCCGACGGCCAGGACGGCCACGAGCCCGGGACCGTGTTCGCCGCCGTCGCCGCCGGCGACGCGCACCGGGTGCTGCGCCTGCAGATCGAGGGGGAGCCCGACAGCGTCTGCCGCACGACGACCACGGCCGCGCTGCGGATGCTGGTCGAGTGCCTGGAGGACTCGCCCGGCGCCGACTGACCCGGCGGAGCCGCCCGGCCCCGCACCCCCGCCCGCCGTCCGCGACCGACCCGGCGGCTGATGGCAGCGGCTCCGGCCGTTCCTGATCTCACCCGTTCGGCCCACTCACGTCCGGGTGACACCCCTCGTTGACGCGACGGGGCCCGGACGGCGGCCGGAGGGGTGTCGTCCGTCCGGGCGCCGGGGGACCGAGCTCGGGGCGGCGTGCTGCTCCGATCGGGCGTTCGACGGTCCCCGGCGACGTCGCAACGGGCCCGCACGGGCCAGGGGTCGGAGGTGCCAGTGGGTGGCGGAACGCGGGCGTGGGCGCGCGGCACGATGTTCTCCGCGACGGTGCTCGCGGCCGTCGTCCTGGCCTCCGCCGTCGTCGGCCGACCGGCGGCCACCGCCGCCGCCTCGCCGCCGGTCGCCGCGCCCGACCCGTGCGGCCCGGCGTGGACCACCGGGTGGCAGGCCAGCCCGCAGGCCGTCGTCCCGCCCGCCCGCCTGGCGGGCCGCACCCTCCGCATGATCGTCCGGCCCCAGGTGGGCGGCGCGCAGGTGCGGGTCCGCCTGTCCAACCGGTTCGGCCGGGCCCCGCTCCCGATCGGCCGCGTCACCCTGGCCCGGGCCGGGGCCGGCCCCGCGCTGGTGCCCGGGACGGTGCGCGCGGTGACCTTCGGTGCGGTTCCGGCCGGCGCGAGCGCCGATCCCGTCCTCCCGCCCGGCGCCGACGTCGTCAGCGACCCCGTGCCCGTCGCCGCCGAGGCCGGCCGCCCGCTGGCCGTCAGCCTGGTGCTGCCGCAGGCCCCGGCCGTCGTCGCCGAGCACCCCGTCGCGCTGCAGACCTCGTACCTGTCCGCACCGGGGGACGCGACCCTGGACGCCGGCGGCGGCGCCTTCACGACGCCCGTCGCGTCGTGGATGGTGCTCACGGGCGTGGAGGTGCTGGCCCCGCACCCGGTCAACGCCGTCGTCGCCATGGGCGACTCCCTCGTGGACGGCGTGGGCAGCGGGAACGACACCGACAGCCGTTTCACCGACGCCCTGTCCGCGCGCCTCGTGCGCCGCGGCGGCACCGCCACCATGGCCGTGCTCAACGCCGGCATCGCCCGCAACGAGCTGCTCGCCGGCCGCGGGCCCGCCGGCGGCGACACCCCGGTCGAGCGCCTGGGTCCCGAGGCCGTCGGCCTGCCCGGCGCGACCGACGTCGTCCTGCACGTCGGCACGAACGACGTCGCCGCCGGACGCGGGGCGGCCGAGATCGTCGCGGGCCTCGTGCGGTTCGCCGACACCGCCCGGGCGGCCGGCCTGCGCGTGCACCTGACCACGATCACGCCGTCGGACCGGGGCGTCCGCGGCACGTCGCGGGGGCGGGCCGTCCGCGAGCGGGTCAACCGGTGGGTGCGCGAGCACGGCGCCGAGCACGCCGACGGCGTCTTCGACTTCGCCGGGGCCGTCGCCGACCCGGCCGACCCCCGCCGCCTGCGCGCCCGCTACGACGCCGGTGACGGCCTGCACCTGTCCGCGGCGGGCTACCGCGCGCTGGCCGAGGCCGTGGACCTCACCCGGCTCAGCGGCAGCCCGTGCCTCGCCGGCCGGAGCCCGGCCCGCGTGGCGCTGGCGGCCCGGTGAACCGCCCCAAGTCCGGCGCGTGGCCGGTCGGCGGGCTACTGCCGGCCCAGCCGCCGCAGGGTGCTGCGCCACGAGGGCGCCTCGACGTCGACGGCGATGGGCAGGGGACCGGTCTCGGTGTCCTCCTGGTCCAGCCGCTCGAGCACCCAGTCGACGGCGAGCGCGCCCGGGGACACCCCGCGCGAAGCGGCCAGCCGGCGCAGCTGCTCGATCCGCAGCGCCGGCAGCCGCAGCGTGAAGACCTGCGCCGTGCCGAAGCGCCCGGTCAGCTCGGTGGCGCCCGGCACGTTCTCCGGCGACAGGGCCTGGAGGTACGAGTCCAGATCCGGGTCGTGCGGCGCGGGCTCCGGGCCCGGGTCGCGGCGGGGCGCGGGGATGCGGGGGCGGGCGTGCCGGCCGTCACGCGACGTCACCGGCGCAGCGTACGACCCGCCGTCCGGTGGTCATGCGTCGGACGGATCGGAACCACGACAGATGTGCGGACGGTGACCGGCCGCGGGCCGGCTCACCCGGGAAGGGGCGTGCGTGAAGGAGGCATCCATGGGTAACGTGCTGGTCACGGCCACGGGGGTGGCGGTGACTGTCGGAACGATCGATCCGGCCGGGAGGGGTGCCCGGTCCGGTCCTCCGCGCGGGACGGGGTGGTCCCGGTGCTGCCCCCTGCGGTCGACACGGTCGTGCGACGGATCGGGGAGGCGTCGATGAGCATCGGCAGCGCACGGCACGCCGGGGACGAACGCATGCCGAACGGGTCCATCCCGGGCCCGCGCAGTGCGTCCGACGCGTACCGGGTGTCCGACGACCAGATCCACCGCGCCCGCCTCGTCGTCGCCCGCAACTGCGACGATCCGGAGGACCTGCGCCAGCTGCTCGACATGCTGGGCCTGATCGCCCCGCACCCGGACCAGCCGCCACCCGTCGGCCGCTGACCAGCGCCCGCCCGGTGCCGGACCCCGGTTCGGCCGGCCCCCGGCGGGTGGCTTATGCTGGTGGCGCTCCCAACGGACAGCCGTTGCGGGCGGGGACGGCTCCGGCGGTCCAAGCCCCCATCGTCTAGCGGCCTAGGACTCCGCCCTTTCAAGGCGGCAGCGCGGGTTCGAATCCCGTTGGGGGTACGCAGTACAGTACGACAACAGCAAGGCCCAGTGGCGCAGTTGGTTAGCGCGTCGCCCTGTCACGGCGAAGGTCGCGGGTTCGAGTCCCGTCTGGGTCGCTCCTCCACCGGTCCCCGGCGGTCGGTGCCCGGCCAGGTAGCTCAGTCGGTACGAGCGTCCGCCTGAAAAGCGGAAGGTCGGCGGTTCGACCCCGCCCCTGGCCACCGTCCTCACCAGCGTCAATGCCGTGTGGCTGCATCAGTCGCTAGCAGCCCGTCTCAGTTTCCGTCTCAGTCGGCCCCCACAGGAACCCGTCGAGGCGGCTCGCCATGTCGTCGCGGAGCACCGCGGTCACGTGCTGGTAGCGCTTGGCCATCGAGCTGTGCGACCAGCCCATGAATTCCATGACGGCTCGTTCCGGCACGCCCAGGAGTAGCAGCACTGTCGCCGCGGTGTGCCGGGCGTCGTGCAGTCGGGCGTCCCGCACCCCGGCCTCGACCAGGAGGCGCTTCCACTCGGCGCGGTCCATCGTCGGATCGATTGGTCGGCCGTTGGGTTGGGCGAACATCCACCCGTTGTCCTCCCACAGCGTGCCCGCGTGCTCCCGCTCCCGCTTCTGCTGGTGGCGGTGC
>DASVUG010000076.1:0-17973 GCA_036387155.1 Pseudonocardia sp.
CCGCGACCGGCGCAGGTGCTCCCCGCGGGCGAGCTCGACGCGGGCCCGCTCGAACCGCCACCGCTCGGTGCCCGGCACGGCCAACGCCCGCTCGAACAGGGCGTCGGCCCGCTCCTCGGGGGCGACGACAGCAGCGGCCGCCGTCACGAGCAGGGCCGCCCGGGGCGACACGGCCGCCACCCGGGCGTCCCGCAGGGCCCGCACGTGCGCGGTGGCCTCGTCGCGGCGACCGGCCCGGGCAGCCGCCTCGACCAGGTCGAGCGCCGTCCAGTGCGCCCACGGGTTCCACCGGACCCGGTCGGGGGGTCCGAGTGCGGTGAGCTCCCGGTAGGCCCGCTCGCCGTCCCGCGCACCGCTCGCGACGAGGCCCCGGACCCAGCGGCACAGCCGCAGCGCGGCGTGGGCGCCCCGCGGGGTCGCCCACCCCACGATCCGACCGGTCACCTCCAGTGCGGCCTCGTGGTCACCGCGCACGGCCGCGATGGCGGCGCGATGGACCTCGAACGGCCACGCGGCGAGCTGGTAGCCCAGCCGCTCCGCCAGCGCGCGTCCTTCGTCCGCCAGCTCCTCCGCCTCGTCCCACCGCCCGGTGAGGACGTCGTCGATGCACAGCTGCATGGACGCCGAGAGCCCCGCGACCATCCCCGTGCCCTCCCGGGCCCGGTGCACGAGCTGCCACAGCGGCTCCCGGCACCGCTCGAACCGGTCCACGGCGAAGGCGGCGACGGTGACGCGCACGAGGCGCTGGGGATCGGTCCCCCCGTCGAGACCGGCGACCGCGTCCTCCAGCTCGCGCAGCACGGGTGGAGCCAGGGCGGCGGGGTCGGCCACGGCGCCGACCAGCAGGTGCCGCTCCCGCGAGCTCTCCGGGGCGAGCCGGGTGAGCAGCGCGACGAGCGGTTCCCACAGGTCCGGGTGCGCGCCGTACTGGGCCAGGTCGACCAGCGTGGACAGGGCGGTGACGAGAGCCGGGTCGCGCACGTCGACGTCGTCGACCCGGTCCCGAACGGTGTGCAGGAGCAGGCGGAACGGGGTGCGGACGTGGGTGTCGCCCTGCAGCAGCAGCAGCGCCGCGGCGGTCGCGGCGTGCAGGGACGTCGACGGGTCGGCGTTGCGGAGCTGCGCCTCGGCGAGCAGGTCCGAGGCCCCGTGCAGGTCCCCGACCACGCCGACACCGAGGTAGGCGGCCTCCGCGAGCCGTCGGCTGCGGGCGTCCGGGTCCGCGCTGAGGTCGGCGGCGCGCAGCAGCGCCTCCACCGCGCCCTCCGGGTCCCCGCGGCGCGTGCGGCGGCGCGCGGCGGCGTCGAGGAGCTCGGCGACCCGCTCGTCCGGGCCGTTCACCGCGCCGGCGCGGTGCCAGGCGTGCCGGTCCGGGTCGTCGGCCAGCGCCGCGGCCAGCGCGGCGTGGGCCCGGCGCCGGCCGTCCCTCACGGAGCGCCGCACCACCGCCGAGCGGACCAGGGGGTGCCGGAAGGTGACGCGGTCGCGGTCGACGTGCACGAGCGCGCGGTCACGCAGCAGCCCGACGAGCCCGTCGAGCCCGTCGACCCCGGCGGACCCGTCGGCGGCGAGCGTCGACCACGCCCGGTGCAGGACGTCGCGGTTGCCGCTGCCCTCCAGCGCCGCGAGCAGCAGCAGGTCACCGGCCGCCGGCGACAGGTCCTCCACCCGCCCCGCGAACACCTCCTCGATCCGGGTGGTGAGCGGCAGCACGGCCGGCAGCGGTGCGCGGGCCGCGCGCTGCGCGGCGGTGAGGGCGTCGGGCAGCTCGAGCAGCGCGAGGGGGTTGCCCTGCGCCTCCGCGACGAGCCGGGCCGCCACCGCGGGCGCCAGGCCGGGGCCGCGTCGGTCGAGCAGCGTGCGCGCGTCCTCCTCGGCGAGGGGTGCGAGATCGAGCCGCGGCAGTCCGGTGCCGTCGAAGAAGCTCTCGGTGCCGGTCCGCACGGCCGCCAGCAGCCCCACCCGGGTGCCGTCGAGCCGTCGCGCCACGGCGCTCAGGACGCTCGCGCTGCTCCGGTCGAACCAGTGCAGGTCGTCGAGGCACAGGAGGAGGGGGCGGGCCGCCGCGCGGCGGGCCAGCAGGTCGGCGGTGGCGTCGGCCACGGCGGCGCGGTCGGGCGACGGGCCGCCGCCCAGGCCGAGCGCCGCGGCCAGGGCGTCGCGGCGGCGGAGCTCGAGCTCGGGCAGGACGTCGACCAGCGGCCCCAGGAGCAGGTGCAGGGCCGCGTAGGGCAGGTCGGCCTCGAACTCCGCGCCGGCGGCGTGGAGCACCTCGACCCCGTCCCGGGCGGCGCCCTCCGCGGTCAGCGCGAGCAGCCGGGACTTGCCGACCCCCGGTTCGCCGCCCAGCATCAGCACGCCGCCGTGCCGGGCGGCCGTGCGGCGGAACGCGTCGAGCGCCGCCGTTTCGGTGCGCCGGCCGACCACGTCGTCCAGGACGGCATCTGCGGGCACCGGTGTCCCCTCCGTGGAGCCGCGCGCTCCGGTCGGGGCGCGCGCAGGCACGGTAGGAGGACGGACCGCGGGGAAGATTCAGTCCTTTGACGGCAGTCGGGGACGCACCGGCGCGGCAGGGCCCGCCGGCGCCGTCCTCAGGCGCCGGTCCGCAGGCGCAGGGCGTCGCGGAGCGCCGCCCGGGAGACCACGCCCAGCTTGGGGAAGATCCGGCGCAGGCGCGCCGCCACCGTCCGGTGCGAGAGGAACAGGCGCTCGCCGATCTCCCGGTTGCTCAGCCCCGAGGCCGCCAGCGCCGCGATCTCGTGCTCCTCGGGGGTGAGCGCGGGAAGTGCGTGCGCGTCGACCCCGGTGGCGACGCCGGCGGCGCGCAGCTCGGTGCGCGCCTGCGCCTCCCACGGCCGGGCGCCCAGCCGCTGGAAGGTCTCCAGCGCGGCGGTCAACGACGCGGCGGCCTCCGGCGTGCGGCGCCGGCGCCGCAGGTGGCGCCCCCGGGCGAGGTGCACGCGGGCGAGCGGGAACGGCCACTCGTCGGCCCCGGCGACGGCGAGGGCCTCCTCGAACAGCGCGCCGGCCCGGTCGTCCGGCGCGGTCACCGCCGCGGCCGCCGGCACGAGCATCGCCAGGCGGGGCGACCGCCGGGCCCACCCGGCGTCCCGCAGCAGCGCGGCGTGCGCGGCGGCCTCCCGGTGCCGGCCGGTGCCCACGGCGGCCTCGACGAGGTCCAGCGGCACCCACAGCGCCGCCCGGGCGTGCCCGGCCGGCTCCCCGGCGGGGCTGACCGCGCTCACCTGCGCGTACGCCTCCTCGTGGGCGCCGCGCCCGAGAGCGGCGAGGCCGAGCGCGTACCGGGCCAGGTGCTCCAGGCCGCGGAGGTCGCGCGGCTGCGCCCACCCGAGGACGCGGCCGGCGACGTCCCGGGCCGTCCGGTCGTCGCCGAGGGCGGCCGCGAGGAGCGCCCGGCACGCCGAGAGCGTGGACCGCGCGAGCTCGTGGCCGTGCGCGTCGCACAGGTCCAGGCCCTCCTGGATCAGCCCGTCGCTGTCCTCCCACCGGCCGCTCAGGAGGTCGTCGACGCAGCGGGTCGCGATGGCGTCGACCGCCGCGGCCACGGCGCCGCCGCGCCGCCCGTCCACGACCACCCGGTGCAGCGCCTCCCGGCACCGCACGACCCGGTCGAACGACAGCGCGACCCCCGCCGTGCGCACGATGCGCGCCGGGTTCGTCTCGGCCGGCAGCGCGCCGACGGCGGCGTCGACCCGCTCGACGTCCTGCGGACCGACACCGGCCGGATCGGTGGCGACGGCGGCCGCGAGGCCCACGAGCTGCGGGACCTCGGGTTCGAGCAGCCCGACCGCGCGGTCGAGGAGCCGCCGGTGCTCCGGCCGGCCGCCGTGGGCGCACACCGCGACCAGCGCGTGCACCGCGTCGACCAGGGCGTCGCGCGGGTCGCCGGGGTGCTCGGCGGCGGCGGCGACCGCGGCGGCCAGGAGCCGGTGGGCGGTGTGCACGTCACCGTCGCCCTGCAGGAGCAGGTGGGCCGCGGCCGCGGCGGCGTGCAGCGGCGGCCGGCCGGGCCGGTGTTCCCGGCGGACGTCGACGAGGAGCCGGCCGGCGACGTGCAGCCTCCCCGTCACCGCGGCCTCGAGGTACGCGGCGGCGGCGAGCCGCCGGGCACGTGGCGGTCGGTCGACGCTCAGGTCGGCCGCGCGCCGCAGGGCCCGGACGGCGCCCGCGGCGTCCCCGCGGTCCGCGGCACGCCCGGCCGCGGCCTCCAGGAGCGCCGCCAGCTCCTCGTCGGGGCCCGGCGCGGCGTCGGCCAGGTGCCACGGTCGGCGGTCGGGGTCGTCGGCGAGCAGCTCCGCGACCCGCAGGTGCGCGGCCCGACGCTCCGCGGGCGTGGCGAGCTCGACCGCGACCGCGGGCATCAGCGGGTGGCGGAACGTCACCCCGTTCCGGCGCGGCTCGACGTCCACCACGCGGGCGAGCTCGGCCGGGGCGAGGTCGGCGAGCGGTTCCTCCCCGGCCCGGCCCCGCAGCGCCCGGAGCGCCTCGGCGCCGCCGAGCACGGCGACGAGCAGCAGCTGCCGGGTCGCGGTCGGCAGCTCGTCGAGGCCCGCGGCGAACGCGACCCGCAGCCGGTCGCCCAGGGGCAGGGTCGCCGGGAGCGGGTCCTCCCCCGCGCGCTGCTGGGGGGTGAGGGCCGCGGGCAGCTCGAGCAGCGCGAGGGGGTTGCCGGCTGCGGCCTCCAGCAGCCGGTCCGCCACCGGACCGCTCAGCGCGGGGAACCGGGCGTGCAGGAGGTCGGCCGCCGCGCCGGGCTCGAGGGGCCCCAGCCGGTGCTCGGGCAGGCCGGACCGCCGGGCGACGCCCCCGTGGCCGGGCCGCGCCGCGGCGAGGACCCCGACCCGGCTGCCGTGGAGCCGCCGTGCCACGAAGGCCAGTGCGGCGGCGCTCGTCCGGTCGAGCCACTGCAGGTCGTCGGCGACGATCAGCAGCGGTCGGGCGCGGGACGCCCGGCGCAGCAGGGCGAGCAGCGCGCCGAACACGAGCAGGTCCTCCGGGCCGGGTACCGCGTCGGCCGCGGTCGTCGCGGCGACGAGGGCGTCGCGCTGCACCGGGTCGAGCCGCAGCAGCTCCGCGCGCAGGGGCAGGACCGTCCGGGCCAGGCCGGCCCCGGGCTGGTCGGCGAGGTACTCGACCCCGCTGACCCGGACGACGAGCGCCCCGGCCGTCGCCGCCCTGCCGGCCGCCACGTCGAGCAGCGCGGTCTTGCCCGATCCCGGCTCGCCCGAGAGCAGCAGCGCGGCTCCCCGGTCGACCGCCCGCGCCACGACGTCGTCGAGCAGCGCCAGCGCGGTGTCCCGGCCGCGGAGCGGGCCGCTCACCCCCCGGCCGGCCGTGGTGCTGTGTCCACCGGCGGTCCTTCCCAGCGGTCGGACGTTCCGGCGCCAGGGTAGTGCGGCCGGGTGCGGGTTCCGCCGCGCAGCCGGGTACCGCGCGGCGGTCACGTGACCGATGTGGTGTCCGGGCGGACGCGTCGAACTCAGCCCGTCCGTGCGGATGGCGGCGACACCTGCGCCCGCACCGGCGCCGCCGCGGAGGGTGGCGCCGCGGGTGGCGGGAAGTACCGGCCGCGGCGCAGCGCCACCACCGTGCCCGCCGCGACGGCACCGACGAACACGGTCGTCACGCCCACCAGCACGGCCGCGAGCACGGCCCGGCCGGGCACGTCGAGCACGGTGGTCCAGTGCAGCGCGAACAGCACCGCCGCGCAGTACGGGAAGGTGAACGACCAGTGGCCCGGCCCGAACGGGACACTCCGGTACACCGGCAGCAACCGGCACTGCGCGACGATCATCAGGATCCCGAAGCCGGCCAGGCCGAGGGAGACGGTGTCCGGGGCCGGGTGCAGTGCGGTCCAGGCCAGCCCGGCCAGCGCCGGCGGCGCGACCTCGATGGCGAGCGAGGGGACCAGCGCGGGCGGGAGCATCGGGCGCACGACCAGCCGCCACAGCACCAGCGGCCCGAGGGTGACCCAGCACAGGACGCCGATGCCGAAGCACAGCTCGGCGAGCCCGCGCTGGCCCACCGCCGCCGCGCAGGCGGACGCGAGGAACCCGCCCGCCAACGTCGGGAGGAAGTACGCCGGCCCCACCCGGTCCTGGTCGATCTCGCCCGCGATCCACTGGCCCGTCAGCCACCCGCCGAGGACCACGATCACGGCGATGCACACGTCGACGACCACGCGGCCGACCGACGGCGCGTGCCGCGCCAGCGCGACGCCGAGCTGGAGCGCCACGATCGGGATCAGGCTCACGAACGGGCCGAGCACCGGGTCGCGCAGGTCGGCGGCCAGCCGGCCGGGGGTGCCGGTGACCCGCGAGCACCAACCGCCCAGCAGCACCAGCCACACGACCGCCGCGAGCGCGGCGACCACGTCCCCGATCACCGCCGCGGCGCCGGCGCCGTCCCCCGCCGCCCGCCACACGGCGCCGAGGCCCGTGAGCCCGAACGGTGCGGCGAAGAAGTTGGGCGGGGTGCGCCGCAGGACTGCCGCCGCGGCACGCCACATCCCGGGCACGAGGACCTCCCCGGTCGGACCAGCGGCTCGGCTCCGGCCGCGGACCCAGGATCTCCGCGCGCGAGGGCTCCGGCATCGGTCATCCGGCCGCGCCGCGCGGACGCGTGGTCGTCTGACTGATCCCGCCGCCGGCGCTCGTGCCTACCGTCGACGCGGTCGAGGGGAGCAGCGATGACCGACCGGACGCCGGCCGACGGGGTGGCGCCCCGCCCGCTCGACGCCGCGGCCGGGGGTGTCCGCGCCGTCGTCGTCCCGCCCCTGCGGCTGGATCCGCGTCAGGAGGAGCGGCTCGGCGGGTTGGGCCTGTCCGTCGCGGACGTCGACGACCGGGGACCGGCCGGACCCGACGGGGCCGCGCCGCCCGATCTCGCGGCCGCGATCGCCCTCGGCGCCCGGCTCGGGGCCGTCCTGACCGTCGCCGGCCGCGGGCGGGAGCCCCTCGGCCGGCGCCGCGACGGTGTGCCACGTCTCGACGCGGCGCTGCTCGCCGCCGCCGGGGTCGCCGCCCGGACCCCGCTGGCGCTCGTCCTGCTGCCGGCGACCGCGACCCCGGGACCGGGTCCGGTCGTGGTGCTGTCGCCGGCCGGAGCGGCCTCGTCCTACGAGCTGTACGTCGGCGCCGCGCTGGCGGCGGCCGCCCGACGACGGGTCGAGCACCTCAACGGTCGGGGAGCCGCCGGATCCGCCGCCCACGGCGGGCTGCCGGCCCGCGCGGCCGCCCGCGCGTCGGCGCCGGGCTGGCGGGAGCGGGCGGAACCCCGGCCCGAACGGGCGCTGCGGGTCCTGCCGTCGCGGCCCGCCGTGGTCGTCGTGCCGGTGCCGCCGGGGTCCGCCGGAGCGCCGGCCGTCGTCGAGGACCATCCCGACGCCGACGTCGTGCTCGTGTTCGACGCGGTGCACGCGCGCCACGGCGCGGCGGTCGCGCAGCAGGTCGGGTCCGTGGTCGAGATGGCGCTGGGGGTCGAGCTCAGCCTGCCGGGTGGCGGAGCGCCGCCCGCTCGGGGCCCCCGCACCGTGCCCGTCCCGCCCGCGCGAGCCGCCCCGGGCGGTCCCCCGGCGATCCGCGCCTCGGACGTGGTGCACGTCCGCCTGACGGACACCGCCCTCGAGCTCACCAACCGCACCCGCCACCGCGTCCGCCTGCGGGCGACGCTCGGGTCGGCGTCGGACCCCGACCGCGCGCGGGCCGTCTTCGAGGCGACCCTCGAACCCGGCGGATCGCGGTCCGCGCCGACCCGCTCGGTGGCGGCCCTGGCCGGGCTGGACCCGCCGGTGCCCGTGCTGCGGCACTGGAGCCACACCTCGGCCGCGGTGTACGAGGGCGGTGACCGGCGCATCGTCCGGGTCGAGACCGCGGTGCTCGACACGGCGGGCGGGGTGCGCGCGGTGCGCACCGACGACGCGCCCAACGGGCTCGACTTCGCCGTCACCGCCCGCGACCTGGCGGCCCTGGTCGGGCAGGGCGCGGGCGCGGCGCTCCCCGAACCGGCGCCCGTCCGCACCGCGCCCCGCCTCGGCCGGGACCTGTTCGCCGCGTTCGCGTCCGCCCTCGCGGTGGGTGCGGCCGTGCTGGGGAGGACCGCGTCGTGATGCCGCTGCGGTCCGCCGTCAGGTCCGGTCGAACCGCACCCGGATCTTCACCAGCGCGGCGTGCACGGCCGTGCGGTCGGCCAGGTACGCGGAGATCGCGCGGGCGTCGGCCTCGTCGGACAGCGGTGCGCTGCCGATCGCGAGCACGACGTAGCGGCGGCCGATCGCACAGCCCGTCCAGTCGTCGGTGACGGGCCGGCTCAGCCACACCCCGTTGCCGTCGCACAGTTCGACGCGCCGGGCCCGCAGCGCGGCGTAGAGCGTGTCCGTGCCGATCGGCAGGATGTCGCCCGGGTCGTCCAGCCGCTTCAGCCCGAGGCGCGCGACCGCCCCGGCGAGCGTCCCGTCGTCCGGCGTCGCGACCGGGTGGACGAGGACGAAGGCGGTCGGCTCCCCGAACGGGTTCGGCGCCGACCAGGCCGTCATCCCGATCCGGGGGGCGGGTGCCACCGGGGGGACCGACGCCTCCGGCGCCCCCCTCACCGCTTCTCGATCTTGGACTGGTCGTACCAGATGACCGGCGCCGGCTGGTCCTCCCGCGGCAGCGACTCCGCGAACTCGCTCGTCACGTTCAGGTGGTCCGCGACCACGTACGCGGGGTTGGACGCCAACCACTTGTTGGCCGAGATGTCGGAGTACTCCGGGTACTTGAACACCTCCACGTAGATGAGCTTCTCGTCGCCCGTGTTCTGCACGTAGTGCCCCGCGACCAGCGGGACGACGCCCACGTCGCCCGCCTGGTAGTCGAAGGTCCGCGACAGCCCGTTGGAGTTGAAGACCGTCATGCGGGCCGAGCCCTGGATGTAGTACTGCCACTCCGCCGCCTTCGGGTGCCAGTGCAGCTCCCGCATGCCGCCCGGCTCGACCTCGACGAACGCCGCGCAGATCGTCCTGGCCGCGGCGAAGACGTTGACGTCGACGACGCGCACGCGACCCGCCTCGGACTCGACGGCCTCGGTGTTCTCCATGTGCCAGGTGAAGGGCGAGGGCACCGTGCCGGCCGGGACCGGCCGGTCCACCTCGGCGATCGGCCGGGGGACGTCGGCGGAGAAGATGTACTTCTCCTTCTTCGGGAAGCCGCTGATCTCGTCGGGCGTCTTCTTCAGGTTCGCCGCGACGACGTCCTGCGGGGTGTGGGCGAACCAGTCCGACAGCAGGAAGGTGAAGTTCTCCGAGAAGTCGGGGTCGCTGAACACGAGGAGGAACTCGACGCCGTCCTCGAGGCCCTGGATCGAGTGCGGGATGCCGGCCTCGAAGTTCCAGAGGTCGCCCGCCTTCACGTCGTCGATGAACGACCGCCCGTGCTCGTCGATCGCCGTCAGGCGGCAGCTCCCGACCAGCACCAGGCCCCACTCGGCCTCCTTGTGCCAGTGCAGCTCGCGGTACGCGCCCGGGTCGAGCGCCATGTTCACGCCCGCGACGTCGGTCGACGCGGGGATCTCGCGGTTGGTGACCTCACGGGCCCAGCCGCCGTCCTCCAGGCGCTGGTGCGCGTCGGAGAACGAGTACTTCAGGTTGGGCATCGTCCCGTGGTCCGTCGCCGGGGGCACGAGGATGTCCGGGTTCTCCCGGTCGCGCCGGATGTCGCGTGGCCCCAGGTCCAGCCATCCCTTGCCGTCGGACGCCCTGGTCGGCTGCGGGCTGGCCACCACGTCGGTCATGTCGATCTCCCCGTCACCTCGGGCCGAACCGGTCGGAACGGATGCGGCCGGCGCGCCGCGCTCGCCGGCGGCTGCCGCCGGCGGCCGCGGCCGTCCTGCCGCGTCGGGCCAGGCTCCCGCCGCGGCGCCGGTGCGGGTATCGGTCATCTGACCGCCGTCGGTCCCCGCCGCATCCGTGACCCGACGGCGGCCGCCGCGGCCGCGGCGAGGGCACCGAGCAGGATGCCGGCACGGGCGCCGAAGGCGTCGGCGACGGCGCCGACGACCGGCGCACCGACGGCGGTGGAGCCGACGAGGGCGAGGGACCAGAGCGCCGTCACCCGTCCCCGGTAGGCGGGGTCGGCCGCCAGCTGGACGGTCGCGTTGCCGGTGGTGAGGAAGGTGACGCTGGCCGCGCCGACCAGGGCGCTGGCGAGGGCGGCGGTCCACAGCGTCGGCGCGAGGGCGAGGACCAGCATCGAGCCCGCGAACGCGCCCGCGGCCACGACCAACCGGTCCACACCCGTGCGCGAGTGGCCCGCCGACCGGAGCCCCCCGACGACGGCGCCCGCACCGAGGGCACCGACCAGCCACGAGTAGGTCACCCCGCCACCGAACTCGTCGCGGGCCATCAGCGGGAGGGACACCTCGAACTCGAAGGTCAGCGTGCCGACCAGCGCCATCATCAGGAGTGGCGCCGCCACGGCCCTGACCCGGGCGGCGTAGCGCAGGCCCGCGCGCACCTGGTGGCGACCGGCGGCGCGGGGCGTCGGGTGCAGGGCGGTGGCGTCGAGGAGCAGAAGGGTGGCGACCACGACCGCGAAGCTCGCGGCGTTGAGCAGGAAGCAGAACCCGATGCCGGTCGTCGACACCAGTGCCGCGGCGATCGCCGGTCCCAGCACCCGTGCGGTGTTCACCGACGTCGAGTTGAGCACCACCGCGTTGCGGAGCAACGCGGAGCCGACCATCTCCCCGACGAACGCCTGCCGGGCGGGGTTGTCGACCGCGCTGACCGCACCGAAGGCCGCGGCGAGCGCGAAGACGTGCCACAGCCGGATCGCGTCGCTCAGGACCAGCACGCCCAGTGCCGCGGAGACCACGCCCAGCCCGACCTGGGTCGCGACCAGGATCCGGCGCTTGTCGTAGCGGTCGACGAGCACTCCGGCGTACGGCGACCCGAGCAGGATCGGGAGGTAGCGCGTCGCGGTGGCCAACCCCAGCACGGTCCCCGAGGGAGTCAGGTGCAGCACGAGCAGCGCCTGCGCGACCGTCTCGACCCACGTCCCGACGAGGCTGACCGACTGCCCGGCCACGTAGCGCCGGAAGTTCGGCACCGCCAGCGCCGCGAACGACCGGCCGGTCATCCCCACGGCCCGGCCCGCCCGGCGACGACCGTCGGTCCCGGAACCGGGCCGGGGCCGGGGCCACCGGCCGTCGAGGCGCCGGCGACGAGCCGGATCCGGGGTCGGTTCCCGGTGCCGGGGGCGGCGGAGGCCCGCATCCGTCGAACGACCGCGACGGGAGCGCTCGGGCGGCACCGGCGGGCCCCGCGCCCCCGGGGTCGCGCGTCCCCGGGGGACGGGTGGGAGGTGCGCGGTCCCGGCACGGGGTTCGGGCCGGCGGCCGCCGTCACCGCGCCCTCGCGGGGAGCAGCGTCCGGCGCAACCCGTCCCGGCCCGCGGTCGTCCGACCGCCGAACCCCGTCGCGGCCCGGTCGACCCAGTCCTGTTCGCTGACCGCGAGGGGTTCGGCGGGCACGTAGTGGGTGAGGATCAGCTCGCCGGCACCGGCCCGCCGGGCCACCTCCCCGACCTGGGTCACGTCGGTGTGCAGTGCGGCCATCCGCTCCAGCGCCGCGCCGGTCCAGCCCTGGCGCTCGAGGTGGCCGAGGTCGGCCACGTGGTGCACCAGGATGTCGGTCCCCCGGGCCAACGCGACCAGGTCGTCGTTCGGCGTGGTGTCGCCGGAGAACACGACCGACCCGTCCGGGGTGTCGAAGCGGTAGGCCAACGCCGGTACCGCGTGGCCGTGCGTCACCAGGACGGCGCGGACCCGGACGTCCCGGTCGTCGAGGACCGTGACCGGCGCCGCCGGCCGGCCGGGCGCCCGGGCCGGGACGGCGACGTCGGTGGCCCGGACCAACCGACCCGGGTCCGGCATCGCCGCGTCCAGCGGCATCACGTTCAGGTGGTAGGCGTAGCCGCCCAGGATGGACCCGACCAGGTCGGTGGTGCCGGGGGCCGGCAGTTCCGGGTGGATCGTCGTCCGCCGGTGGAAGTCGGCGTCCCCGGCCGGCAGCCGCGCCGGCCGGCCCGGGCCGTGGACGTGCACCGGCGGCACCGGCCCGTCCGGGCTCGTGCGGACCCCCCACGGGTACAGCAACAGGCCGGCGAGGTCACCGGTGTGGTCGACGTGCAGGTGGGTGAGGAACACGCTGTCCAGCCGTGCGAAGTCGAGCCCCGCGTCGGCGTAGCCGGACGGCGTGCCGCGCCCGCAGTCGATCACGAAGACCCGTCCGCCCACCACCAGGGCGGACGAGATCCCGGCCCGGCCGGGCACCGGCAGCGGGGCACCGGCGGTGCCCAGCAGCACCAGCTCCGTCGCCATGCGCACCTTCCTCCCGGCCGCCAGGGCGGGAACAGGTCGACGTCGGTGCCGGCGTCGGCGTCGAGGAGAGAGGGGCGCGCAGCCGGCCGCGCCGGTCGTCAGCCCGCCTGCTGCGGTGGGCGCGCGAGGGCCTCGTCGCGTGGCGGCGCCGTCGCGTTGCGGGCCCGGAAGCCGGGCGACAGGGCCACCAGCAGCACCACCCCGAGGACGGCCGCCGGGAGGACGCCGGCGAGGACGCGGGCGTGGAAGACCAGGAACGCCTCGACGAGGGCGCCCGCGACCAGCGCGAGCAACGAGACCAGACCGGACCAGTCGGGGCGGCCCCGGGTCAGGCTGAGCACCCAGACCGTGAGGTTGCCGGTGACGAACGTGCTGCCGAGGATGCCGCTCGCGACGTTGAGGGCGCGGAACGCCCCGCTCTGGATGCCGAGCGCCGACGCCGTCAGCCCCAGGGCCGCGAACTGCGCGACGCCGCCGAGCCGCGGATCGGCGGTGACCCACAGCACGAGGACGGACACGAGCGCGGCGAACTCGACGAGGAGGGCGGCCGTCACCCGGAAGGGCCACGTGACCGGGCCGGGGCGGGGGTTGCCGACGAACGCCCCGGCGACGGCCAGACCCGCGACGTAGCCGCCGAAGGCGACCAGGACGTGGTGGAGCAGGGTCGGCACGGGATCGACGACGGCGATGCCGAACAGGGCGACGTTGCCCGTCATCGCGCTGCTGTAGACGTTGCCGAGGCTGGAGTACGTGAGCGCGTCCACGGCGCCGGACACCGTCGTCAACCCGATCGCCAGGGCGGTGCCGACGGCCCGGCCCTCGGGCACCGCCTCCGGCCGCCGTCGTCTCACGCCCATGGTCGTCCTCCTTCCCGATCAGCGAGCGCACGTCCGGCCGCGCCCCGGAGCGAGGCCACCCCGAAGCCGATGAGGGCTCCGAAGGCCGTGTCCACGAGGCGGAGGAGGGGTTGCGCCCACACCTGCTCGTGCGGCGCCGCGCTCACCACGCCGAGGACGACCGTCGTGGTGATCGCGGTCAGGCCCGCGTCCTCCGGTCGGCCCAGGAGCGTGACCACCACGCCGCCGACGGCGACCGCGACGGCGAGTCCCCACACCGCGAACGGCAGCAGGAGCACGTAGATCTCGCACAGCACGAAGCTGAGCGTGGTCGCCGCGAGCCGGCTGACCAGCGCCCGGCGCCGGTCGGCGGCGCTCTCGTGGAACACGTAGATCGTCGCGACCACCGCCCAGATGGCTCCGACCGACCGGGTCTCGGAGGGCTCCGCGACGAGTCGGCCGAGCACGGTGGTCGTCAGGACGAAGACGGCAGCGCACGTCGACCCGAGCACGGCGTGGTAGGCGACCACGGCGCGGAGCGGTGTCGTCGTGACCACGGCGTACCTCCCTGACGCGGCTGGTGCGGCGGGCGACGAGGACCTGCGCGGAACCCGAGCACGGGGGCCGCCGCGGAACCGGAACCGGCGTGCTGAGCGTGCGGCGGTCCCCGACGACGCCGCATCAGTCGTTCTGCGGCGCTCCACGCGAGCCGTCCCCGATCGCCGGACGCGTGGGCACTGCTCGGGGACCGCCTCGGCGAGGGCGCGACCGCGCAGGACGCGCCCGGACCAGGAGGACGCGATCGTCGTCCGGGTCGTCGGCGGTCGTCTGACAGAGGCCTGCTCAGCCCCGCAGCGCACATGGCCTGGACCGGCCTCGCCGCGGCCGCCCTGTGGAGGGCGGCCGCGAACGGGTGGCGGCCCGGCCCGACGGGTCGGTTCCTGGGCGCATACGTCCTCGTCGTCGCGCTGCACACCGCGTGGGACGGCTCGCAGGGCCTCGTCGGGTACGGCCTCGTCGCCGCGATCAGCCTGGGGCTCCTGGGCGCCACCACCTGGCGACTGGGCGGCGGACGGGGAGAGCACCATGTCGAGGAGCTCCGACCGGCTCCGCTCTCCTGACGTGGGCCGCCGACGGGGCGGTGCACGCCGGCAGGAGACGCGGGAGGACCATCCCATGGCGCACGTACGGCGCTTCGACCACGTCGGCATCACCGTCGCGGACCTCGACCGGACGACGGAGTTCTTCGTCCGGCTCGGCCTGGAGGTCGAGGGGCGGGCGTTCGTGGAGGGCGAGTTCGTGGACACCGTCACCGGCATCCCCGGCACCCGCAGCCACATCGTCGTGCTGCGGGCTCCGGGGGGCGGGTCCGGGGTGGAGCTGTCGAGCTTCGTGACCCCGGACCACGTGCCCGGGTCGCCGACGGCCATGGCCAACGAGCTGGGGCTGCGCAACGTGGCGTTCGAGGTCGAGGACCTGCAGGCGGCGGTCGACGAGCTGGCCGCCGACGGCTACGGCCTGGTCGGCGGCATCGGTCGGTACGAGGACGCCTGGCGCATGGCCTACGTGCGGGGGCCGGAGGGGATCATCGTGTCGCTCGCCGAGCGGATCGGCTGACGCGGCGGCGCGCCACGGCACCTACAGCAGGTCGGCCTCGCTGAGCTGGCGGGCCAGCCCGGCACCGTCGGGCGCGCGTATCCACAGCCGCCCGTCCGCGACGGCCGCGGTGGACCCGTCGGCGTGCGCCGACAGGCCCCCGGCGAGCACCGACTGCGCCGGGGACAGCTGGCGGATGGCCACCGCGGCGACGTTGTCGGGGTGCGACGTGGCGAAGGTGCCGTAGATCTCCTGGTCGTGCTGCCCGTCGTCGCCGACGAGCAGCCAGCGGATGTCCGGGAACTCCCGCGCGAGCCGTTCGAGCGTGGCCCGCTTGTGCGCCTGCCCGCTGCGGAACCAGCGGTCGGTCGTCGGGCCCCAGTCGGTGAGCAGCAGCGGCCCGGGCGGGTACAGGTTGCGCGACAGGAAGCGGGTGAGCGCCGGCGCGACGTTCCACGCCCCGGTCGACAGGTAGAAGACCGGGGCGGTCGGGTGCGCGGTGACCAGCCGGTCGTAGAGCACCGCCATGCCGGGCACGGGCGAACGCGCGTACTCGTCGAGGACGAACGTGTTCCACGCCGCGAGCAACGGCCGCGGCAGCGCCGTCACCATGACGGTGTCGTCGATGTCGGACACGACGGCGAAGCGCACGTCCGGGGCGAGGATGCGCACGGGCGCCTCCACCGGTTCGGCGCCGGTCCGGTGCAGCCGGACGGTGCGCCAGCCCGGTTCGAGCTCCGCCTCCACGACGGCGTCGATGAAGCCGCCGCGGTCCGTGCGCACCTCGTGGCGCCGGCCGCCCACCTCGACGACGACGGTCTCGGCGCTGACGGGCAGCGTCGCGAAGCTGCGCCAGCCCCGGACCGCGGGCACGCGTCCCGATCCCGGCTGCTCCGGGCGGCGCAGCAGCAGCCGCGCCAGCACCCGCACCCAGGAGGACGTCCCGTAGCCGGTGTACGGGACGATCGTGTCCCGGAAGCCGCGCCGGCGCAGCCGGGCCTCGACGAACCCGTGGACCGCGTCCTCGACGCGAGCGGCGCGGTGCAGGCTCGTCACCAGTGCGTTCGGGACGTGGGCATCGGCTTTCGACCCTGGCGTCACGCCCCAACCCTGCCACAGGGCATGACCCCCGGCTGGGTCTCCGCCGGAGGCCGACGACGCCCGGTCCACCGGGGCGGCGAACCGGGCGTCGTCGGACGGAGCGGTCACCGCAGGTCGTACCGGTCCAGGTTCATGACCTTGTCCCAGGCCTTCACGAAGTCGCGCACGAACTTCTCCTTCGCGTCGTCGGCCGAGTACACCTCGACGATGCCGCGCAGGATGGAGTTCGAGCCGAAGACCAGGTCGACCGCGGTGGCCGTGCGCACCACGTTCCCGTCGGCGTCGCGGCCCTCGTAGACGCCCGGCCGGTCCGTCGACGTGGTCCACCGGACCCCGAGGTCGAGCAGGTTGCGGAAGAAGTCCTGCGACAGGACCCCCGGCCGGTCGGTGAAGACGCCGTGCCGCACGCCGTCGGTGTTCGCGCCCAGCACGCGCAGGCCGCCGACCAGCAGCGTCAGCTCCTTGGCCGTGAGCTCGAGCAGGTAGGCGCGGTCGACGAGCAGCGTCTCCGGGTCGAGCTTGACGTCCGGGGCGATCCAGTTGCGGAAGCCGTCGGCGCCGGGCTCGAGGTAGGAGAACGTGTCGACGTCGGTCTGCTCCTGCGTGGCGTCGGTGCGGCCGGGGCGGAACGGCACCGTGACGGGCACACCCGCGTCGGCCGCGGCCTTCTCCACCGCGGCGCAGCCGGCCAGCACGATCGTGTCGGCGAGCGAGACGGGCTTGCCGAACGCCCGGCGGACCTCGTCCAGCGTCGCGACGACCTCCTGCGTGCCGGCGTTGACCGGCCAGCTCGCCTGCGGCTCGAGGCGCAGGCGGGCCCCGTTCGCGCCGCCGCGCTTGTCGGTGCCGCGGTAGGACGCGGCGGCCGACCAGGCGGTGTGCACGAGCTGGGGGACCGTCGGGCCGGCGGCGAGGATCTGCCGCTTGAGCTCGGCGGCGTCGGACTCCGACAGCAGCTCGTGCTCGACCGGCGGGAGCGGGTCCTGCCAGAGCTGGACCTCCTGCGGCACCCAGGGGCCGACGTAGCGCGACACCGGACCCATGTCGCGGTGCAGCAGCTTGAACCAGGCCCGCCGGTAGGCCTCGGCGAACGCCTCGGGGTCGTCCCGGAACCGCTCCGAGATCCTGCGGTACTCCGGGTCGGCGAGGAGCGCGAGGTCGCTCGTCAGCATCATGGGCGGGTTCTTCTTGCCCTCGACGTGCGCGTCGGCCACCAGCTCCTGGCCCTCGGCCTGCGCGGGCTTCCACTGCTTGGCGCCCGCGGGGCTCTCGGTGAGCTCCCACTCCCAGCGGAACAGCATGTCGAAGTAGCCGTCGTCCCACCGGGTGGGGTTCGGGGTCCAGGCGCCCTCGAGGCCGCTGGTGATGGTGTCGGGGCCCTTGCCGGTGCCGTTCTCGTTCTTCCAGCCGAAGCCGCCGGAGTGCACCGGGCAGCCCTCCGGCTCCGGGCCGACCAGGGTCGGGTCGCCGCCGCCGTGGGCCTTGCCGAAGGTGTGGCCGCCGGCGATGAGGGCCACGGTCTCCTCGTCGTTCATCGCCATCCGGCCGAAGGTCACGCGGATGTCGTGGGCCGACGCGAGCGGGTCCGGGCGGCCCTGCGGGCCCTCCGGGTTGACGTAGATCAGGCCCATGGTGACGGCCCCGAGGGCGCCCTCGAGCTCCAGCGGGGAGTCCCCGCCGTAGCGCTCGTCGCCGAGCCAGGTGTCCTCCGGACCCCAGAAGACCTCCTCGGGCTGCCAGGTGTCCTCGCGGCCGAAGGCGAAGCCGAAGGTCTCGAAGCCCATGTCCTCGTGGGCGACGTTGCCGGCGAGCACCAGCAGGTCGGCCCAGGACAGGCTGCGTCCGTACTTCTGCTTGACCGGCAGCAGCAGGCGCCGGGCCTTGTCCAGGTTGCCGTTGTCCGGCCAGCTGTTGAGCGGGGCGAAGCGCTGCTCGCCCGCACCGGCGCCGCCGCGCCCGTCGGCGATGCGGTAGGTGCCCGCCGCGTGCCACGAGAGGCGGATGAACAGGCCGCCGTAGTGGCCCCAGTCGGCCGGCCACCACTCCTGCGAGGTGCGCATGAGCG
>DASVUG010000077.1:0-4627 GCA_036387155.1 Pseudonocardia sp.
CGTCGGCAAGGGCCAGCGCGCCCTGATCGTGTCCCCGCCCAAGGCCGGCAAGACCACGATCATGCAGAACATCGCGAACGCGATCACCACGAACAACCCCGAGTGCCACCTCATGGTCGTCCTCGTCGACGAGCGGCCCGAAGAGGTCACCGACATGCAGCGGTCGGTGAAGGGCGAGGTCATCGCCTCGACGTTCGACCGACCGCCGACGGACCACACCACCGTCGCCGAGCTGTCGATCGAGCGGGCGAAGCGGCTGGTGGAGATGGGGCACGACGTCGTCGTGCTGCTGGACAACATCACCCGCCTGGGCCGGGCCTACAACCTGGCCGCGCCGGCGTCGGGCCGGATCCTGTCCGGCGGCGTCGACTCCACCGCGCTGTACCCGCCGAAGCGCTTCCTCGGCGCCGCGCGGAACATCGAGGGCGGCGGGTCGCTGACCATCTTCGCCACCGCGCTGGTGGAGACCGGGTCGACGATGGACACGGTGATCTTCGAGGAGTTCAAGGGCACCGGCAACGCCGAGCTCAAGCTGGACCGCAAGATCGCCGACAAGCGGATCTTCCCGGCGATCGACGTGGGCGACTCCGGCACCCGCAAGGAGGAGCTGATCATGTCGCCGGACGAGTACGCCGTCATGGTCAAGCTCCGGCGGCTGCTGGGCGCCCTGGACGACCAGCAGGCCATCAACCTGCTGCTGGACCAGCTGAAGAAGTCCCGCACGAACATCGAGTTCCTCATGTCGGTGGCCAAGAACACCAACATCGGCGAGGACTGAGCTCCACCCGACCGATCCGACGCCCCGGGAATCCCCCGGGGCGTCGGATGGTTCAATCAGAGGTCGGCACTCCCGGCTCCGGTTCACCGCCTTCCACGCGGACCCGGCGCCTCATCTCCCGGAAGGACCCACAGTGCGCAGCGGCATCCACCCCGACTACCACGAGACCACGGTCACGTGCGGTTGCGGCAACACGTTCACCACCCGTAGCACGGCCAAGAGCGGCCACATCCACGCCGAGACCTGCTCGGCCTGCCACCCGTTCTACACGGGCAAGCAGCGGATCCTGGACTCCGGCGGCCGGGTCGCCCGGTTCGAGGCGCGCTACGGCAAGCGCCCCGCCCGCGGCGGCGGCAAGTAAGTCCGTCGACGGCGCCCACCGGTCCCGGTGGGCGCCGTTCGCGTGTGTAGGGAGATTTCATGACCGCGTCGCTCGAGGCGCTGCTCGGGGAGCACGCCGAGCTGGAGCGCGCGCTGGCCGACCCGTCGGTGCACACCGACGCCGTGCAGGCCCGCAAGCTGGGGCGGCGCTACGCCGAGCTGGGCCCGGTGGTCGCCGTCGCGCGCGAGCTGGCGGCGGCCCGCGAGGACGCGGTCGCGGCCCGCGAGCTGGCCCGGGAGGACCCGTCGTTCGCCGGTGAGGCGCGCGAGCAGCAGGCCCACGTGGAGACGCTGGAGGCGCGGCTGGCCGAGCTGCTGGTCCCGCGCGACCCGCACGACGGCGACGACGTCGTCCTGGAGGTCAAGTCGGGGGAGGGCGGCGAGGAGTCAGCGCTGTTCGCCGGGGACCTGGTGCGGATGTACCTGCGCTACGCCGAGCGCCGCGGCTGGAAGGCCGAGATCCTCGGCGGCACCGACTCCGACCTGGGCGGCTACAAGGACGTCACGCTCCTGGTCCGGTCGCGGGCGACGGACCCGGAGGGCGTGTGGGCCGCGCTGAAGTTCGAGGGCGGCGTGCACCGCGTGCAGCGCGTGCCGGTCACCGAGTCGCAGGGCCGGGTGCACACCTCGGCCGCGGGCGTGCTCGTCTACCCGGACACCGGCGACGACGCCGCCGTCGAGATCGACGACAAGGACCTGCGGGTCGACGTCTTCCGCAGCTCCGGGCACGGCGGGCAGAGCGTCAACACCACGGACTCCGCCGTCCGGATCACGCACCTCCCCACCGGCGTCGTCGTGTCGTGCCAGAACGAGCGCTCGCAGCTGCAGAACCGGGCCCGCGCGATGGAGGTGCTGCGCTCGCGGCTGCAGGCGCTCGCCGAGGAGGAGGCCGCCGCGAAGGCGTCGGCGGACCGGCGCTCGCAGGTGCGTACCGTCGACCGCTCCGAGCGCATCCGGACCTACAACTACCCGGAGAACCGGATCTCCGACCACCGCATCGGCTACAAGGCCCACAACCTGTCGGCGGTGCTGGACGGCGACCTGGACGGGGTGCTCTCCGCGCTGGTGGCGGCCGAGCGCGCCCAGTCCGTCGGTGCCTGACCGCACCCCGCCGACGGCGCCCTCCTCGACGGCGCCCTCCTCGACGGCGTCCTCTTCAACGGGGCCCTCCTCGACCGGGCAGCCGCTGCGGGTCCTGCTGCGCGAGGCGGAGCGGGTCCTGGCCGAAGCCGGGGTGGCGAGCCCGAGGGTGGACGCCGAGCTGCTGGCCGCCCACGTCGTCGGTGTGCCGCGCGGGCGGCTCGTGACCGTGCCGCCGGTGGGGGAGCCGGCGGTCGAGGAGTACCGCGCCCTGGTGGCGCGCCGCGCGGCGCGCGAGCCGCTGCAGCACCTGCTGGGCAGCGCGGTCCTGGGGCCGGCCACGCTGGCCGTCGGCCCGGGGGTGTTCGTCCCGCGCCCGGAGACCGAGCTGCTGCTCGAGTGGGGCGTCCGCGCGCTCGCCGACGTGCCGTCGCCGCTGGTCGTGGACCTGTGCACGGGGTCGGGGGCGCTCGCGCTGGCCGTCGCCGCGGCCCGGCCCGACGCTGCGGTGCACGCCGTCGAGCGGGATCCCGCCGCGCTGGCGTGGGCCCGGCGCAACATCGCCGCGCACGTCGCGGCCGGAGGGACGCCCGTGGCGCTGCACGCCGCGGACGTGCGGGCGCCGGACCTGCTGGCCGAGCTGCGCGGTCGGGTGGACCTGCTGGTCTGCAACCCGCCGTACGTCCCCGACGGCACGCCGGTGCCCCCGGAGGTCGCCGCCTGGGATCCGCCGGCGGCGGTGTTCGGCGGCCCGGACGGCCTGGAGGTCGTGCGGGCGGTCGTGGACCGGGCGACGGCGCTCCTGCGTCCCGGCGGGTGGGTCGGCATCGAGCACGACGACACGCACGGCGAGGCCGTGCCGGAGCTCCTGCGGCCGGTGTTCACCGACGTCGCGGACCACCGCGACCTGGCCGGCCGGCCCCGCTTCGCCACGGCCCGGCGGGCGCCCGCCGGCTGATCGACGTCGGCGGGCGGGGATGGCGCGGCAGGCGACCGTCCGCGCCCGCGGACGGCGATCACACCCCCGGTGATCCGCGGGCGCGGGTGCCCGGGGTCGTCGCGCCGGCCGTGCCGACCCGCGGACGGCGATCACCGACCGGTGCGACCCGCCGCCGCAGTCGTCCCGACCGCGGCCTAGCCTCGCGCGGGTGAGCGCGCCCACGCCCCCGATCTACGACTGCGCCGACCCCGACGCCCGCATGGCCGGGCTCGCCGCCGCGGCGGCGGCCGTGCGGTCCGGGCGGCTGGTGGTGCTGCCGACCGACACCCTCTACGGGATCGGGGCGGACGCGTTCTCGGGCGACGCCGTGCGGGCCCTGCTGGCCGCGAAGGGCCGCGGGCCGGACATGCCGGTGCCCGTGCTCGTCGGCTCCTGGACCACGATCGACGGGCTGGTCACCGCCGTCCCGGCCCCGGCGCGGGCGCTCGTCGAGGCGTTCTGGCCGGGTGGGCTGTCCCTGGTGCTGCCGCACGCCCCGTCGCTGACCTGGGACCTGGGCGTCACGCGCGGCACGGTGATGCTGCGCATGCCGCTGCACCCCGTGGCCCTGGAGCTGCTGCGGGAGGTCGGGCCGATGGCCGTGTCGAGCGCGAACGTCTCCGGCCGCCCGCCCGCGACGACGGTGGCCGAGGCCGTCGAGCAGCTCGGGGACTCCGTCGCCGTCTACCTCGACGGCGGGCCGTGCCGGGTCGGCGTGGCGTCGACGATCGTGGACCTGACCGGCGCCGAGCCGCGGATCCTGCGCACGGGCGCCGTGGACGCCGCCGCCATCGCCGAGGTGCTGGGCCGCGAGGTCAGCACCGCCTGAGCCGCGGCGGGTGCCCGCCCGACCCGCCCCGACCCGTGGCCGTCGTTGCAGGAAAGCCACTTTCAGGCGGTGGGACTGCAGGAAGGTGGCTTTCCTGCAGTCCCGGAGCCCGCCCCTGCGGTCCCGGAGCCCGCTGTCACCCGGGCGGCAGGCCGAGCTGGTCGGCCAGGCGGTCGACCGCGGCGGCGAAGTACTCGTCGCGGCGGTCCACCACGTTGTGCAGGTGGCCGAAGAGCTCGAAGCTGACCAGGCCGTACACCGCGGTCCAAGCCTGGACCGCGCGCGCGGCGAGCGAGCCCGTGCCGCCCGACGGCAGGCCGATCGCCGCGGCCACGCCGGGGTGCAGGGTGGCGTCCGCCCCGTCCGTCCCCGGGTGGACGCGGCCGTCCGCGACCCCGTCGGCGAGGATCGCGCCCAGGAGGGTGCCGACGCGGGCCGCCGGACCCACCGTCGCCGTGGGAGCCGCGTAACCGGGCACCGGTGAGCCGTAGACCAGGGCGTACTCGTGCGGGTGGGCCAGCGCCCACCCCCGCACCGCCCGGCAGACCGCCGCGAAGCGCGCCCGCAGGTCCCCGCGCGG
>DASVUG010000078.1:0-15918 GCA_036387155.1 Pseudonocardia sp.
CGACCGGCCCCCTGCCCTTCCTCCCCCCGTCGCCCGCCGAGCTCGCTCCCTTCAACCTCCCCGCCTCGGACGCTCCCCACCCCGAGCACGCTCCCCAGGAGAACCGATGACCCCCGCCGCACGCACCGGCCCACCTCCCGCCGTCACCACCGCGAGGCACGACGCCGCACCCCGATGACCCTCGCCGGACCCGCCGCCCGGGCCGGCACGGCCCCGACATCCGCTGTCGCGCCGCCCGTCGCGCCGCCCGTCGAGCCGGCGACCGACCTGCGGATCGGCGGCATGACGTGCGGGGCCTGCGCGCGGCGCGTCGAGCGCACGCTCGGCCGGCTCGACGGCGTGACGGCCACGGTCAACTACGCCACCGAGAAGGCGTCCGTGCGGCACCCGGCCGCCCTGACCGTCGACCGCCTCGTCGCCGCCGTCGAGAAGGCCGGCTACACCGCGACGCCGGTCGTCGCGGACCCCGTACCCGCACCGCCCGCGGCCGAGCCCACGCCGACCGCTCCCGCGTCCGGGACGGCCCCCGACCCGCCCGAGGACACCGCCGAGGACCGTGCCGCCGGCGCGGCGCTGCGGGCGCAGCGGTTCCGCCTGCTCGTCTGCACCGCGCTGACGCTGCCGGTGGTGGCGGCGTCGATGGTCCCGGCGCTGCAGTTCCGCGGGTGGCAGTGGGCGTCGCTGGTCCTCGCCACCCCGGTGGTGGTGTGGGGCGCGCTGCCCGTGCACCGGGCGGCGTGGCGGAACCTGCGCCACGCGGCCGCGTCGATGGACAGCCTGGTCTCCGTCGGGACGCTGGCCGCGTACGGCTGGTCGCTCTACGCGCTGTTCCTCGGCGGCGCCGGGACCCTCGGCCTGATCCACCCGTTCCACTTCACGCTGACCCGCGGCGACGGCGGCAACCAGGTCTTCCTCGAGGTCGCCGCCGGGGTGACGACGTTCGTCCTCGCCGGGCGGTACGCCGAGGCCCGGGCCCGGCGCCGGTCGGGCGCGGCGCTGGCCGCGCTGCTGCGGCTGGGCGCGAAGGACGCCGCGGTGCGGCGGCGCGGGGCCGACGGCCGGTTCCACGAGGTGCGGGTGCCCGCGGCGGCGCTCGCGGTCGGCGACGAGATCGTCGTCCGACCCGGCGAGAAGATCGCCACCGACGGGGTCGTGGTCGAGGGCTCGGGGAGCGTCGACGCGAGCCTGCTCACCGGCGAGCCGGTGCCCGTCGAGGTCACCGTCGGCGACGCCGTCACCGGCGGCTGCCTCGACGTCGACGGCCGGCTCGTCGTGCGCGCCACCCGCGTCGGGGCGGACACCCGGCTCGCGCAGATGGCCGCGCTGGTCGAGCAGGCCCAGACGGGCAAGGCGCCCGTGCAGCGGCTGGCCGACCGGGTCGCCGGGGTGTTCGTGCCCGCGGTGTTCCTGGTCGCGGCCGCCGCAGCGGGCTTCTGGCTGGGGACCGGCGGCACGGCGGCCGACGTCGTCAACGCGGCCACGGCCGTCCTCGTCGTCGCCTGCCCGTGCGCCCTGGGCCTGGCCACCCCGACGGCGCTGCTGGTCGGGACGGGCCGCGGCGCGCAGCTCGGCATCCTGATCAAGGGCCCGGAGACGCTCGAGTCCACCCGCGCCGTCGACACGATCCTGCTCGACAAGACCGGCACGCTGACCACGGGGCAGATGACCGTCGTCGCGGTGGTGCCGGCGGCGGGCGAGGAGCACGACGACGTGCTCGGCGTCGCGGGCGCGCTGGAGTCGGGGTCGGCGCACCCCGTCGCCCGGGCGGTCGCCCGGCACGCCGCGGAGCGGCTGCCCGCGCTGCCGGCGCTCGCGGGGTTCACCGCGCTGGACGGGCTGGGCGTCGAGGGCGTCGTCGGCGGCGGGCGGACCGGACGGGCCCGCGCGCTGATCGGGCGCCCGCTGCTGCTCGAGCGCCGCGGCATCGCCCTGCCCGCCGAGCTGGCCGCCGCCGTCGCCGACGCGGACGCCCGCGCCGCCACGCCCGTGGTCCTGGCGTGGGCGGGCCGGGCGCGCGCGGTCGTGGTCGTGTCCGACACGCTGCGCCCGTCGGCCGCCGCCGCGGTCACGGCCCTGCGCGGCCTGGGCATCGAGCCGATGCTGCTGACCGGGGACCGGCGGCCCGCCGCCGAGCGCGTCGCGGACGAGGCCGGCATCCCGCGGGCCATCA
Source organism: Pseudonocardia sp. (assembly GCA_036387155.1). Taxonomy (GTDB): domain Bacteria; phylum Actinomycetota; class Actinomycetes; order Mycobacteriales; family Pseudonocardiaceae; genus Pseudonocardia. Next base: position 2,171 of record DASVUG010000078.1, read on the forward strand.
CCGACGCGCTGCCCGCGGAGAAGGTCGAGATCGTCGCGCGCCTGCAGCGCGAGGGCCGCGTCGTCGCCATGGTCGGCGACGGGGTGAACGACGCCGCCGCCCTGGCCCGGGCCGACCTGGGGCTCGCACTGGGGTCGGGCACGGACGTCGCCATCGCGGCCGGCGACGTGACGCTGGTCCGCGACGACCTGATGGCCGTCGTCGACGCGATCCGGCTGGCCCGGCGCACCCTCGCCGTCATCAAGACCAACCTGTTCTGGGCCTTCGCCTACAACCTGCTGGCCCTCCCGCTGGCCGCGCTCGGCCTGCTCAACCCGATGGTGGCCGGGGCGGCCATGGCGTTGAGCTCGGTGTTCGTGGTGACCAACAGCCTGCGGCTGCGCCGGTTCTCGCCGCTCGCCGGGACCGACCCGGCCCCGGCCCCGGGCGGTCGGTCCCCCGCGGCGGCACGGCCACCGGCCGAGCCCGGGCCCGCGCACGCGGCCGGGGTGCGCCGGTGAGCGCCGCGACGGGCGCGGCCCTGCTGGCGACCCTGCTCAGCCTGGCCGTCGCGGCGACGAGCCTGGTGCTCGCGGTCCGCCGGGTCGGCGACCGCGTGGCCTCGCTGACGCACGCCGCGATGGGCGTCGGCATGGCCGGGATGTTCGCGCCGTGGGGCGACCCGGTCCCGGCGTGGCTGGGCACCGCGACGTTCACGGTGCTGGGAGCGTGGTTCGCGGCCACCGCGCTGCGCGGGGCCCGGGGCGCCGCGGTCCACCTGGCGATCTCCGCAGCGGCGATGGTGCTGATGTACCTGACCCACCACGGCGCCCCCGCAGGTGCCACGGCCGCCGGGGGGCACGCCGGACACCACTCCGGCGGTGGCGCCGCGGGCACGGCCGTCCTGCCGGTCGCCCTGCTGCTGGCGGGCTACTTCGCGTGGCACGCCTGGACGTGCGTGGACCGGGCCCGGACGTCCCGCCCGACCCCGCCCGGCCCGACCCCGCCCGGCGCGACCCCGCAGGACGCCGTGGTGGACGCGGCGGACGCGGCGGGCGCGACCGCCGTCCGGTCCCGCGTCGGCGTGGAGCCGCTCGCCCACGCGACGATGAGCGTTCTGATGGCGGCGATGTTCCTCGGCGTGGTGTAGCGCACCGTGGTCCCCGTGCGCCCCGGCGCCGAGCGCGCCCCGCTCCGGCTGCTGCGCGCCCTCGTGCTCGCCGGCGGGGCCGACGTGATCGGCGCCGGGTCGCACGTGCTCGGCGGCGGCACGGTCGACCTCGCCGCGCTGCTCGTCACCCTGCCCGCGCTCCTCGCGCTGGCCTGGCCGCTGACCGGTCGGGAACGCGGGTGGCTGGCGATCCTCGGCGTCCAGCTCGTCGGCCAGCAGGTCGCCCACCTGCTCTTCGGGCTCGGCGCGCCGGCGGCGCACCCCGCGCTGCCCGTCGACGCCTGGTTCTACGGCCACGTCACCGCGGCGGTCGTCGTCGCGACGTGGTTGCGCTGCGCGGAGCGGCGCACCTGGGCCGCGGCACGCCGGGCCGCGGCCGCGGTGGCCGCGGCCTGGCGCCGCCTGCTCCGCCCCCTCGACGCTTCCGGCCCCGAGCCGGCTCCGGCCGCGACCCCGCCGGCCCCGGTGCCGCCCGGGCCGCCGCGCCACCCCCTGCGCCACGTCCTGGTCCGGCGCGGCCCCCCGCTCCCCGCCTGACGCCTGCCGCACCCGGCCTGCGCGCCGGGGCGTCTCCGCACGCCCGCCGCGACGGCCCGGCCGCCGCAGCCGGCGTCCGCCCACCCGCCGTGCGCCGCGCCGTCCCCGCGAGTGCGCACGTTCGACAGCGCGAGTGCGCACGTTCGACAGCGCGAGTGCGCACGTTCAGCAGCGCGAGTGCGCACGTTCAGCAGCGCGAGTGCGTACGTCCGCCACGTGTCTGCGCTCGCGTGCCCTGCCGCAGCTGCGCTTCCGGCCTGTCGACGCACCGACTCGCGCACCCCCACCTCGGTAAGGAACCCCACATGAGCACGACGTCCCCGCCCCCCACGGCCCCGCCCGCCCCGCCGGGCACCACCGACCCGACCTCGACCCCGGCCCCGAGCACCCCGACCCCGACCGCCCCGACCGCGTGGGCCGTCCTGCGCCCACTGCTGATGCGGATCCACTTCTACGCCGGCGTGCTCGTCGCGCCGTTCCTCGCCGTGGCCTGCCTGACCGGCATCGCGTACGTGTTCAGCCCGCAGCTGAGCGACGCGCTCTACGCCGAGCAGCTGTTCGTCGGCCCGCACAGCGGGGCCCCGCGCCCGCTCGACGAGCAGATCGCCGCCGCGCGCGCCGCGCACCCCGAGGGCACGCTGACCTCGGTGCTCGACCCCGGCGACCCGGAGCGCACCACCGGCGTCGTGCTCGCCGTCGACGGCCTGCCCGACGAGACCGCCCGCACCGTCCACGTCGACCCCTACACCGCGCAGGTCCGCGGCAGCCTCGACACCTGGTACGACGCGCCGCCACTGCAGACGACCCTCGACGCGCTGCACCGCAACCTGCTCCTCGGCGACGTCGGCCGGCTGTACTCCGAGCTGGCCGCGAGCTGGCTGTGGGTGCTGGTGCTCGGCGGCCTCGCGCTGTGGGTCGGGCGCTCCGTCGGACCCGGCCGGCGCCGCCGGCGGGCCGAGCTCGTCGTGCCGCCCGCGGGGGCCCGCCCGGGCCGCCGCCGGCTGCTGGGCTGGCACGGCGCGGTCGGGGTGTGGTGCAGCCTCGCGCTGCTGTTCCTCAGCGCGACCGGGCTGACCTGGTCGAACCACGCGGGCGCCCGGTTCTCCTCGGTCGTCGACGCGCTGAATGGCTCGACGCCGCAGCTCGCCGCCGAGCCCGTGGCCGTCCGCGACGCCCCGCTCGTGCCCGTGCAGACGGTGCTGGACACCGCGCACGCGGCCGGGCTGACCGGGCTGCTGGTCGTCACCGTGCCGCCGGAGCCGGGCGCACCGTTCACCGTCGCCGAGAACGGCGGGACCTGGCCGGTCCAGCGCGACGCCGTCACGGTCGACCCCTACACCGGCGCGGTCACCGAGACGGTGCTGTGGCGCGACTGGCCGGTGCTGGCGAAGCTGACGCGGATCGGTGTCCTCGCGCACAGGGGGAGCCTCTTCGGCCTGGTCAACCAGCTCGCGCTGACCGCGGCGGCGGTCGGGCTGCTCTGCCTGCTGTTCTGGGGCTACCGCATGTGGTGGCAGCGGCGGCCCACCCGCGGCGGCCGGGCCCGGCTGACCCCGTTGACGCCGGCCGGCACGCTGCGGGCGCTGTCGCAGCCCGCGGCGTTCGCGGTGGTGCTGGCGACGGTCGTGGTCGGCTGGCTGCTGCCCGTCCTCGGCGTGAGCCTGCTGGTGTTCCTGGCCGGCGACGCCCTCGCCGGGGCGCTGTCCCGCGGCCGGGCGGCCCGGGCCCGACCGTCGGGCTGAATCGGCGACCCGACCCCGCCGGCGGCCGGCCCGGTGCGGCCACCGGGACGGTCCGCGCGGGCCGCCCACCCGGGTCCTCCCGGTCCTCGGACGGACGGGACGTAGGCACGCCGGCGGGATCCACGCGACGATGGGGACATGACCGATCACGACCTCCCCGGCGGCACCTACCGCGTCGGCGACCTGGACCTCCACCGCGTCGGCTACGGCGCCATGCAGCTCGCCGGCCCGCACGTCTTCGGGCCCCCGCGCGACCGCGACGCCGCGATCGCCGTGCTGCGCACCGCGGTCGAGCTGGGCATCAACCACATCGACACGTCCGACTACTACGGCCCGCACGTCACCAACGAGATCATCAAGGAGGCGCTGCACCCCTACCCGGAGGACCTGCACCTGGTCACGAAGGTCGGCGCGCGCCGCGACGAGCAGGGCGGCTGGCCGCCCGCGCGCCGCCCCGAGGAGCTGCGCGAGCAGGTGCACGGCAACCTGCGCCGCCTGGGGCTCGACGCGCTCGACGTCGTCAACCTGCGGCTCGGCGGCTTCGACCGACCGGAGCCGGGCTCGCTCGCCGAGCCCTTCGGGGCGCTCGCGGAGCTGCAGCAGCAGGGGCTGATCCGCCACCTCGGGCTCAGCACCGTCGACGCCGAGCAGATCGCCGAGGCGCAGACGATCGCCCCCGTCGCCTGCGTGCAGAACCTCTACAACCTCGCCCGCCGCGACGACGACGCCCTGATCGACTCGCTGGCCGAGCAGGGCATCGCCTACGTGCCGTACTTCCCGCTCGGCGGGTTCACCCCGCTGCAGTCCGACGCGCTCGACGCCGTCGCGAAGCGGCTCGACGCCACCCCGCTGGCCGTCGCGCTGGCCTGGCTGCTGCAGCGCTCGCCGAACATCCTGCTCATCCCCGGGACGTCGTCGGTCGCGCACCTGCGCGAGAACGTCGCCGGCGCCGGTCTGCAGCTGCCCGCCGACGCCGTCGCCGAGCTGGACGCGATCGGCGGCTGACCCGCCTCGCCGGGCCCGCCGCCACCTCGCAGAGCCCGCTGTCACCTCGCAGGGGTTGTGGCCTCTGCGAGGTGCACGGCGGCTCTGCGAAGTGCGACGGGTCGCTCCGCACGACCGTCCCGGGTGCCTCCGCCGGGCGCGGGCGACTACTCTGCGCCTCCAGCGGTATCGACGGTGGGCCGTACGTGTCCGGGATGCGTCGATCGCGGACACCGTCCGTGATCGACGCATCGGGCGCTCGGGGGTGGCCGCGCCGTCGCTCCCGCGACGCGGCGGCCGGCAGGGGCGCGCCGCGGTCCTGTCGATCGGGCGCGGAGGGCAGCATGGCGGAGGGGTTCGGCCCGGACGAGCGGCCGCTGGTCGGCGCCCGCTTCCCGCACCAGCGCCGGTCGAGGACCGAGACGTCGACCGCCGGGGCGCCCCGGTTCCGCACGGTCCGGCGGGGCTACGCGCCCGACGAGGTCGACGCCGCGTTCGACGCCGCGACGGCCGAGCTCGACCGGCTGCGGACCGCCCTGCGCGACGCCGAGCGCGACCGCGAGGAAGCCCGCCGGCTGTCCCGCCGGCTGGAGGAGGAGGTGGCCCGCCTGCGGGAGCGGCCCACCGGGCCCCGGCCCCCCGCGCTCCGGTCCCCCGAACCCCGGGCCCCGGAGCCCTGGCCCGGCGGACCGCGGTCCCCCGAGCCCCAGTTCGCCGAGCCCCAGTTCCCCGAGCCCTGGCCTGCGGAGCCGCGGTTCCCCGAACCCTGGCCCCCCGAGCACCGGTTCCCCGAACCCCGGTCGCCCGAGCCCCGGCCCGCCGAGCCCTGGGCCGCCGAGCACCGCGTCCCCGACCCCCGGCCCGCCGAGTACCGGCCCGCCGAGCACCGGCCGCCCGTGTGGCAGCCGGAGGCCGAGCACGGTCCGGTCGCGGACAAGGTGCTGCGCCTGGCGCGGCACGAGGCGCTGCTGCTGCGCGCCAGCGCCCGCCAGGAGGCGGAGCGCGGCACGCGGTACCGTCCGCGGGAGCTCCCGGCCGGGACGCCCGCTGCCGGCACCGACGCCGGCACCGGGCCGCCGGAACCGCCCCACCCGGCGCTCCACCCCGCCGCCGGTCCCACCGACGACGACACCGAACCGACCGCGGCCGACCGGTGACGCCCGGCCGGGATGACGAGCCCGTCCCGGCGTGTTGTCCTCCTCGATCCGGACGGGCAGGCTCGAAACCGGCAAAGTCGACACGGCGCGGCGGAGCGGGCGACGCACGCCGCGCGCAGGAGGATGAGCAGTGCACCTGGAGCTGGGCGAGATCGCGGGCGTGTTCGGCCTGCTCGTCGTCGCCGTCGTCGTCGCGGGCCTGGCCGAACGCACCCGCGTCTCCGCGCCCATCGTGCTCACGCTCGTCGGGCTCGTGCTGTCCCGGGTGCCCGGTGTGCCGGAGTACGAGCTCAACCCCGAGATCGTCCTGTTCTTCTTCCTCCCGCCGCTGCTCTACGCGGCGGCCTGGCAGAGCTCGGTGCGCAGCTTCCGCGCCGAGCTGCGGTCGATCACGCTGCTGTCGGTCGGGCTCGTGCTCGCCACCACCGCGGCGGTCGGGTTCACCGCGCACGCGCTGATCCCGGGCCTGCCGCTCGCCGCCGGGTTCGCCCTCGGTGCGATCGTCGCCCCGCCCGACGCCGTGTCCGCCACGGCCGTCGGCCGCGAGCTCGGGCTGCCCCGCCGGATGATGACGGTGCTGTCCGGGGAGAGCCTGCTCAACGACGCGACGGCGCTCACCGCGCTGCGGGTCGCCATCGCCGCCGTCGGCGGCGGCATCTCGCTGGTCGAGGTCGGGGAGCTGTTCGTCCTCGCCGCCTTCGGCGGCGCCGCCATCGGTTTCGCCATCGGATGGCTGCTGCACCGGGTGCGGCGGTGGCTCTCGCCCGTGCTGGAGAACGCGCTGGCGCTGTTCGTGCCGTTCGTCGCCTACCTCGCCGCGGAGGGCGTCGAGGCCTCCGGCGTGGTCGCGGTGGTCGTCGCCGGGCTGTACCTGAGCCGGACCTCGACCACGTCGCGCTCCGCCACCCGGCTGCAGGGCTGGTCGACCTGGGAGCTGATCGGCTTCGTCCTGGAGTCCGTCGTCTTCCTGCTGATCGGGCTGCAGCTGCCCGCGGTCCTCGCCGGCCTGAGCAACGAGCCCTACAGCACCGGCGACGTGGTGGTGTGGTCGCTGGTGATCCTCGCCGTGGTGATCGTCGTCCGGTTCCTCTGGATGTACCCGGGGGCGTACGGGCCCCGCCTGCTGTCGCGCCGGATCCGCGAGCGCGAGGGCGATCTCCCGTGGACCTGGCCGATCGTCGTGTCCTGGGCGGGCATGCGCGGCGTCGTGTCGCTGGCCGCGGCGTTCGCCCTGGCCGCGGACTTCCCGCAGCGCGACCTGCTGCTGTTCATCACCTTCGTCGTCGTGTTCGGCACGCTGGTGCTGCAGGGCCTGACGCTGCCGTGGCTGATCCGCCGCCTCGGCGTGGTCGGCCGGGAGGCCTACACCGACCGGCTGGCCGAGGCGAACGCGCAGCACCGCGCCGCGCGGGCCGGGGTGAGCCGCCTCGACGAGCTGGTCGCCGCCGAGTCCAGCCCGCCGCCCGACCACGTCGTGGAGAAGCTCCGCAGCCTGGCCGAGCACCGCTCGAACGCGGCGTGGGAGCGGATCGGCGGTGCGGAGGCCGCGCGCGAGACGCCGTCGGCGCAGTACCGCCGGTTCCGGACGGCCATGCTGCAGGCCGAGCGCGACGAGTTCGTCCGGCTGCGCGACAGCGGCGAGCTCGACGACGAGGTCCTGCGGACGGTGGTGCGCGACCTCGACCTCGAGGAGACCCTGCTCACGCGCCCGGACACCGTGGCCTGACCTCGGGGACCATCGTGGTCGACCGCCTCCACGGCACCGGGTGGGGAGTGGACGGACGGCGAGGGGGTACCGTGCCGCGGTCCCCGCGGCTGACCGTCGCGTTACCGACTTGTGAGGCGGCCTTTAACGATGGCGACGACGACGCCCGCGATCGTGGTGTCCGGCTGGACGCACGCGCTCGGGGTGGTGCGCGGCCTGGGTCGGGAGGGCGTCCCCGTCGACGTCGTGAGCTACGAGCCGCGCGACTTCGCGACGCGCTCGCGCTACGTCCGGGACGTGATCCCGGCCCCGCACCCGCGCGAGGCCGAGGGCCCGTTCGTGGCGGCGCTGCTGGACGTGGCCCGCCGCACCCCCGGCGCGCTGCTGGTGCCCGCCTCCGACGCCGCGGTCGGCCCGGTCGCGCGGAACAAGGCGGTGCTCGAGGACGCCGGCCTCGTCGTCGCCAGCGACGAGCCGGAGATCGTCGAGACCCTGCTCAACAAGGCCTCGACGCTGGCGCTGGCCCGCTCCGCGGGCGTCCCCGCGCCGATCACCTTCACCCCCGCCGACGAGGACGACGTGCGGCTGTTCTGCGCGACGGCCACGTTCCCCGCCGTGCTCAAGCCCGAGCTGAGCCACCTCTACCTCCAGCAGGTCGGCGAGAAGTGGACGCGGTTGGAGGACGAGGACGACGCCGTCCGCGCCTACCGCGTCGCCCGCTCGCTGGGCCTCGAGGTCGTGCTGCAGGAGCTGGTGCCGGGCGACGACCGGTGCGGCTCGGTCTACAACTCCTACTTCGTCGACGGCGAACCGGTCGTCGAGTTCACCTCCCGCAAGATCCGCAACTCGCCGCCGCAGACCGGCTCGCCCTGCGCGGTGGTCAGCGAGTGGATGCCCGAGGTCGCCGAGCAGGGCCGGCGCCTGCTGGCCGCGGCGAAGTTCTCCGGCTACTCCTGCACCGAGTTCAAGCAGGACCCGCGCGACGGCTTGCACAAGGTCATGGAGGTCAACGCCCGGCACAACCTGTCGTCGCTGCTCGCGACGCGCTGCGGGCTGAACTTCGCGTGGATGCAGTACCGCCACCTCGTCGACGGCGTCGAGCCGCGCGGCGTCGGGCCGGGCGAGTACCCCCAGGGCGTCCACTGGGTCGACATCACCCGCGACGTGCGGACCGCCCCGCACTACCTGCGCCAGCCCGGCTACTCGCTCCGCGCGTTCGTCGAGCCCTACCGGCGCCCGGGCGTCTTCGCGGTCCTGGACCGGCACGACCCGGGGCCCGCGGCCGCCCGCGCGGTCGACACCGCGCGCCTCGCCGCGGAGCGGATCCGGGAGCGGGTGGCGCGCCGCCGGTCGTCGTGAGCGCCGGCTGAGCGCCGGCGCGGTCACGCCCGGCGGCCGCCCGGGCGCTCCGCGGCCGGCGCGTCCGCGGGGCGGGGACCACCCTCGGGTTCGGGTTCGGGGAGGTCCTGGCCGATGGTGCGCGGCAGGATGCGGCGCAGCAGCACGAGGTACACCCCGGCCATGACCCACCGCAGCACCACGGTGGCGACGACGATCCCGATCGGCCCGAGCCAGACGTAGAAGGCGGCGTCGAGCGCGGCGTTCAGCACGGCCGTGGCGATCGCGATCCACAGCATGATCGGCTGCTTGCGGCTGACGACCAGCATCCGCGTGCCGACGACGTTGAACCCGTGCGCCGGCACCGTCAGCATCACCAGCAGGCCCCACCAGAAGCCCAGCGTCCAGTCCGCGGGCAGCAGGCCCGACGCCAGCGCCGCGGCGCACCCGACGACCCCGCCGACGGTGAGCACCGCCGCCGCCGCACCGAGGGTCTTCGCGTCGCGCCGCAGCATCCGCCCGGCCGGCTCCGGCGCCATCGCGGGCAGCCTGGCCCAGGTGGCGACGCGCCGGTAGACGAAGGTCAGCGAGAAGAACTGCGCGGCGCCGTACATGAGCCGGTCCGCCATCTCGTACGCGGAGATGAACCCCGCGCCCGACGAGGCGAGGAACACCCGGTCCACGGCCGGGCCGAGCTGCGTCACCCCGGACGACGCCGCCTGGGCCAGCAGGCCGTGCGGCGCCAGCCCGTCGGCGTGCTCCCGCGCGGCCGCCGCCTGCTCGCGGCGCAGCCGCCGCAGCGTCGTCAGCAGCACGATCCCGCGCAGCGCCTCCCCGACCGGCAGCGCGGCGGCCACCAGCCACAGCGGGGCACCCGGCCAGGCCAGCAGCAGCACGGACGGCACCAGCGTGCGCATCGCCTGGAACCCGACGGGCAGCACCGGCGCGCCGCGGGCCACGCACTCCCCCGACAGCATGCTCGACGCCGCCGCCAGGACCGGTGAGCACGCGACGACCCCGACCAGGACGAAGAACTCCGCCCGGTCGGCGAACCGGCTGGCGTACGCCACCGCCAACACGGGCGTGACCAGCACCGTCAGCAGCAGCGCGAACCGCGCGACGCGCCACCGGAACGCCCGCACCGCCGCGCGGGTCGGCTCGGCCTCGCGGCCCAGCAGCCGGCCGTACTCGGCGATCGTCGTGACGTCCACCGCGGCGCTGACGATCACGGACTGGGTGATCGCGACCGACATCGCCAGCAGCAGGACGTCCGACGCGCGCGGCTCGAGGACCAGCGCCGCGACGAACGGGAGGGTGAACCCGGGCAGCGACCCGAGCACCGCGGCGACCGCGGTCGACAGGTCCTTCTTCACCGGCGCCCGGCACCGTCGACGACGGCCACCCGCCTGCGCGAACGCGATGACTGCACGTCGTCATCATCCCCGCCGACGCGGCGTCCCGGCACGCACCCCTGAGTTGCCGCGGGCGTCGGTCGGCGTGCCGGGTGCGGACCTGCGCGGGGCCTCGTCCTCATCCGGCGGCGGCCGCGGCTACGCCGACGGGAGGTCCCGCCGCCCCGGGTGCGCGGCGGTCGACCGCCCGGACCGGGGGCCGAGCCGGACCCGCAGCCACACCCCGCCCACCACGGCGCCGACGGCGAAGGCGGCCGCGTTGGCGGCGGCCAGGCCCAGGACGACGCGGTCGGGCGGCAGGACGGACGGGGTCAGGAGCGCCGCCGGCACCCGGAACGCCGTCATCACGAGCATGATCAGCGTCGGGGTGCGGGCGTCGTCCAGGGCGTAGAACGCCCGCAGCTGGAGCATGACCAGGGCCAGCGGAACCAGTCCGAACGCCGACGCGGACACGGTCTCGCCGAGCACCGTCGCGGCCGCGACGCCGCTGCGCCCCCAGGAGAACAGGGCCACGCCCAGCGCCGGGCCGAAGGCGGTGAACGCGACGGCGACGGGCAGCAGCGCGATCACCGAGAGCCGCGTGCCGCGTGCGAGGTCGTCGACCACCCGGTCGAGGCGCCCCGCGGCGGCGGCGGCGCTCATCCGCGGCATCAGGACCGTGAGCAGGGAGACCCCGAGCACGCCGTAGGGGACCTGCAGGAGCAGCCAGGCGTTGGCGTAGACCGCGACGGCGCCCGGGTCGGCGGCCGACGCCACCCGGTTGGTCACGGCGAGACCGACCTGGCCCAGCAGCACGTAGGCCAGCACCCACGCGGCCGACCCGGCGAACGCGGACAGCCGGCGGTCCCACGCCCAGCGCCACCCCCAGCGGAACCCGGTGCGGTGCAGCGCCACCACGAGCACGCCGGCCTGCGCGACGACGCCCGCCGTGGTCCCCAGGCCGAGCACGAGCAGCTGTGCCGGCCCGATCCCCCCGGTCGGGGACGGCAGGAGCCAGTAGACCCCGAGCGCGGCGAGGACGACGACGTTGTTGAGCACCGGCGCCCACGCCGCCGGCCCGAACACCCCGCGCGCGTTGAGCACGGCTCCGAACAGGGCCCCCATGCCGTAGCCGAAGACCTGCGGCAGCAGCAGGTAGGCGAACGCCACCGCCAGCTGCGGGTCCGAGGCGTCCCCCGCCGAGAGGTAGAGCCCGACCAGCACGGGCGCACCGGCGGTGGCGAGCACGGTGGTGGCCGCCAGCCCGACGGCGCAGACGCTCAGCAGCCGCCGGGCGAAGTCGTCGCCGCCGTCCCCGTCCTCCCGGGCGGCCCGGACCAGCACCGGCACCACCACGCTGCTCAGCACCCCGCCGAGCAGCAGCTGGTACACGCTCACGGGGAGCGTGTTGGCCACCGTGTAGGCGCTGTTGACCAGCGACAGCCCGATCGTGGCGACCAGCGCCACGGTGCGCAGGAAACCGGTCAGGCGGCTGACCAGCGTGGCCACGGCGACGGCCCCACCCGCCCGCAGCAGCGAGCGCGCGCCGGGCGGGGCGTCGCCGGTGGGATCCGCGGCCGGCGCGGTGCGGCGGTCGTCAGCCGGCAAGCGGGGCGTCCCAGGCCGGCGCCGCGTGCTCGACGAGGGCGTGGCGCAGGGCGACGCGGTCGTCGAGGTCGCGCCGGCCGGCGTCGGAGATCTGCACGCGGTCGGCGCCGCGGCCCGCGAGCAGCACCACGTCCCCGGGCGCCGCCGTGGCGACGGCCAGCGCGATCGCCCGCGCCCGGTCCGGTTCGACGACCACCTCGGCCCGGCCGGCCCGCCGCGCGGCGTCGGCCACCGCCGCCCGCAGCAGGGCCGGGTCGTCGGAGTGGGCGCTCTCGTCGGTCACCACCGCCACGTCGGCCTGTGCGCCCACGTAGGCGCCCAGGTCGGCGCGCTTCGCCGGGTCGCGCTGCCCCGTCGCCCCGAGCACGACGATCAGGCGACCGTCGGTGAGCGAGCGCAGGAACGGCAGCAGCCGACGCTGGCCCCCCACGTTGTGCGCGAAGTCGACCAGGGCCAGGAACGGCTGCCCCACGTCCACCCGCTCCAGCCGGCCCGGCACCACCCCGACGGCCTCGACGCCGTGCAGCGCCGCGTCCACGTCGACCCCGGCCGCGGTGACGACGGCCATGGCGGCCAGGGCGTTGTCGACCTGGTGGGCGCCGAGCAGGCGCAACCGGACCTTCCGGTCCACCCCGGGCCCGCACAGGCGGAACCGGGTGCCGGTGATCCCGGCCTGCACGTCGAGCGCCCGCCAGTCCGCGGCGCGCCCGCCGGCGGAGAAGGTGACGACCGGGCAGCGGGTCTCCCGCGCCAGCCGCCGGCCGGCCTCGTCGTCGACGCCCACCACCGCCAGCTCGCACCGGTCGGGGGTGAACAGCGACGCCTTGCTCGCGTAGTAGCCCTCGAGGTCGCCGTGGAGGTCGAGGTGGTCCGGGCTGAGGTTGGTGAACACCGCCGAGCGGAACCGGGTGCCCGTCACCCGGTCGAGGGCGAGGCCGTGGCTCGACACCTCCAGGGCCACGTCGTCCGCCCCGCCGTCGCGGGCGGCGGCGAGGAACTCCTGCAGGGCCGGCGCCTCGACGGTGGTGCGCTCCGCGGCCCGGACCCGCTCGCCCACCCGCAGCTCCAGGCTCCCGGCCGACCCGACGCACCGCCCGGCGGCGCCGAGCGCGGCGGCGATCAGGTGCACGGTGCTCGTCTTGCCGTTGGTGCCGGTCACGCCGTGCACGGCCAGCGCCGCCGACGGATCTCCGTGCAACCAGGACGCCAGCGGGCCCAGGACCCGCCGGGGTGCCGGCACGACGAGGGCGGGTAGGACGGGGCAGGCCCGGTCGCTGAGCACCGCGACGGCACCGGCTCGCGCCGCCGCACCGGCGAACTCCGCCCCGTGCCGGTGCGCACCGGGCAGCCCGGCGAACAGGTCACCGGGCACGGCCGTGGAGCTGTCGAGCGTGACCCCGTCGACCGTGCGCCGGTCGAGCCCGCGCGGGTCGACCGGCTCCGGCCCCGACGGCGCCGCGAGCCGGGCGCCCGGGTCGAGGGTGCGCAGGAAGGCCAGGACCTCCGCGAGCGACCGTGCCCGCGGCACCCGCGCCCGCCACCTCGTGCTCGTGGGTCCCACCGACATCCTCCCGCCCTGTGCCGGCGGGGGTGCCCCGGAAATGCGCGATCAGTCCTCACGTTGTTCAACCGGACACGACGAGGTGACGGCAGGGCGGGGCCGCCGCGTGGCCGGACAGGCCGCGACGCCGACGGGCGCCCTCCGTTGAGGGCGCCCGCCGGCGTCGTCGTGCGTCCGGTGCCGCGCAGGCGCGGCCACCGTGACGATCGGTGTCCGCGCAGGCGCGGCCACCGTGACGATCGGTGTCCGCGCAGGCGCGGACACCGCGTCGATCAGTTGTCGTCCGACCGCCGCGTGCCGACCGCGGTCAGGCTGGCCAGGGTGCGGCGCTGCAGCGCGAAGAGGTTCTCCCACACCGCCATCCAGGCCTGGAAGGGGTTGACCGGGGTGCCGGTCGGCGCGGTCCACTGCGCCAGCGGCGCGTTCCACAGCGCCGCCGCACGGGCCACGGGCTCGGGCGCGAAGCCCTGAGCGCCCTGCGGACCGGCGATGCCCTGGGGCCCGGGGGGACCCGCGGGCCCGGCCGGGCCGGTCGGGCCGGGAAGACCCGGGAGACCCTGCTCACCGCGGAGACC
>DASVUG010000079.1:0-3475 GCA_036387155.1 Pseudonocardia sp.
GGTGCCGCGGTCGTTGTGCGGGTGCAGCGAGAGCACGATGGCGTCGCGGCGCTCCAGGTGGCGGTGCATCCACTCGATGGAGTCGGCGTAGACGTTCGGCGTGGCCATCTCGACGGTCGCCGGCAGGTTGACGATCATGGGCGACGCCGGGTCGGGCTGCCAGACCGCGGAGACGGCGTTGCAGACCTCGACGGCGTACTCCAGCTCGGTGCCGGTGTAGGACTCGGGGGAGTACTCGAAGCGCCAGTCCGTCGACGGGTACTTCTCGCTGAACCGCAGCACGTCCTCGGCGCCGACGGTCGCGATCTTGCGGATGCCCGGCCGGTCCGACCGGAAGACGACCCGGCGCTGCAGCACCGACGTCGAGTTGTACAGGTGCACGATCGCCCGCGGCGCGCCCTCGCACGCCTCGTACGTGCGCTCGATCAGCTCGGGGCGGGCCTGGGTGAGCACCTGGATGGTGACGTCGTCCGGGATGGCGTCGCCGGTGATGATCTCGCGGACGAAGTCGAAGTCCGTCTGGCTGGCGGCCGGGAAACCGACCTCGATCTCCTTGTAGCCCATGCGGACCAGCAGGTCGAACATGCGGCGCTTGCGGGTGGGGCTCATGGGGTCGATCAGCGCCTGGTTGCCGTCGCGCAGGTCGACCGCGCACCACAGCGGCGCGCGGGTGATCCGCCGGTCCGGCCAGGTGCGGTCGGCCAGCGCCACGGGCTCGACCAGCTCGTGGAAGGGGCGGTAGCGGTGGACGGGCAGCGCCGAGCCGCGTTGGCGGTTCCAGGCGGGCTGGTCGTCGGGTACGGGGCCGGCGGGGGTGCGGACGTTGCCGGACGCGGGGGTGGTCATGGGAGGGCTCCTGGGGTGTGCCGGATCTCGGGGACGAACCGGCGCACGCGCCACCACCGCGGCGAGGGGCCGGTCCGTCAGACCCCGCCGCGGCGACGAAGGAGCAGGGCCACCACGGGCCCGACTGTAGCCCCCCGCCCGCCGGCGCGGGCAACCCGGATGTGTCGACGACCTCAACCGCGGGGATGGTCTGGCACGATGGGACGGCTCGATCGGGTGCGGCGGGAGGTCAGCGTGGCGGGAGCGACGGCCCGGGCGGGCGAGGCGGTGGCGCGCGTGCTGCGCACCCTCGGGTACGCGATCGTCGCGGTCCTGGTGCTGCACATCGTGCTGACGCTGCTGCAGGCCAACCCGGCCAACGCGCTGACCTCGCTGGTCGCCCGGCTCGCCGGGATGTTCGACCTCGGGCTGTCGAACCTGTTCCTGGTCGCCGACCCGATGCTCTCGGTGCTGGTCAACTACGGCGCCGCGGTGCTGGCCTGGCTGCTGATCACCGCCGTGGTCGTGCGGCTCGCGTCCCGGATCGGCTGACGGCGCCACCGGGCCGCCGCACCGCGCGCGGCTCAGGCCAGGAGGTCGTTGAACTCCCCGGCGCGGACCCCGTGGACGAACGCCGCGATCTCCGCGCGGGTGTAGGTGATCTGCGGGCCGGCGGGGAAGCGCGAGTTGCGGATCGCGACGCCGCCGTCGGGCAGCACGGCGAGCTCGACGCAGTTGCCCTGGGGGTTGCTCGCCGAGCTCTTCCGCCAGACCGGCGGCCGGGCCCCCGCCACGGCGGGAGGGGCGTCGCTGGTGGTCCGCTCGTCACTGGTCACGGTCGGGTCCCTCGGTGTCGCGTCCGTCGCCCGTGTGCCGTCGTTGCACACGTCGTTGCACATGCACGTGCATCGGCAGGATCGCATGCGTCGGTCGGGGGGTGTCGCAGGGAGGGGTGCCGGTGGTGGGAGGGCGCCGCCGCCGCGGTCAGGACCCCGCGAGGAGCCCCCGCAGGACGTCGCGGGAGGCGTCCGGGGTGAGGATCTGCCCGCACAGCGAGTCGAGAGCGGCCGAGTAGTGGCTGACGTCGTTGCGCCGGTCCAGGTACAGCGCACCGGTGAGCTGCTCGAGGTAGACGACGTCGGGCAGGTCCGGCTCGGCGAAGCGCAGGATCGTGAACGGCATCCCGCTGACCGGGTGGCCGCCGAACGACTCCGGGACGAGCTGCAGGGTGACGTTCGGCAGGTCGGCCATCCGGACGAGGTGCTCGACCTGGGCGCGCAGCACCTCCTCGGAGACCGCCGGGCGGCGCAGGACCGTCTCCTCCACCACCGCCCAGAAGGCGGGCGCGTCCGCGCGCGTGAGCAACCGCTGGCGGCGCAGCCGCAGCTCGATCCGCCGCTCGGCCTCCGCGGGGCTCCACGGGCCGAGCGTGATCACGTCGCGGGCGTACTCCGGCGTCTGCAGCAGGCCGGGCACGAACTGCGCCTCGTAGGTGCGCAGGATCGACGCGGACTGCTCGAGCCCGAGGTACATCTCGAACCAGCGCGGCGTCACGTCCCCGTACTCGTGCCACCACCCGGGCGTGGTGGCCCGGCCCACCAGGGACAGGATCTGCTCCCGCTCGGCCGGGTCGGTGACGCCGTAGAAGGTCAGCAGGTCGCGGACGTCGCGTTCCTTGAGCCCGACGCGGCCGCGCTCCATCCGGCTGATCTTCGCGCCGGACGCCCGGATCGCCTCGCCGGCCTCCTCGCGCGAGACGCCGCGCCCCTCGCGCAGCTGTCGCAGCTGCGCGCCGAGCGCGATGCGCAGCGCGGTGGGTCCGGCCGGCGCCGCCGGCGCCGCCGCCATGCCGTCCCACGCGGACGTGCTGCTGACGATCATCATGGTGTCCCCCTGCCGCCGAGGATCCTCCGGGCCCGCGCCGGCGCACCGTCGCGGGGCGCCGGGCTCCGCGCTCGGCCGGCGAGCAAGTGTAGGACCGGCGCGGACGTCACCGGAATCGGCTGGACGTCCGACCCCGCCGTGGTCCGCTCGGCCGGGCGGCGACGACGGTAGGTGCCCGACGGGCGACTCGTGGTCACATGCTGTGACGGGAATCGGGTCCGCCGCCGCGTCGTCTACGCTGCCGTCGGCAGGTGGGGCCTCGACCGCAGCGGCTGCGGTGACGGGAGATGGTGCAGCGTGACGCAGTTCTCGCCCGAGCGCGGCCGGTCGACCGCCATCGACACCACGGTGGCGGCGTCGCCCCGCATCTGGAACTACTGGCTCGGCGGCAAGGACAACTACCCCGTCGACCGCGAGGTCGGCGACCAGTTCGTCGGGTTGTTCCCGCAGATCGTCGACATCGCCCGGGCCTCGCGGGCCTTCCTCACCCGCTCGGTGGAGTACCTGGCCGGCGAGGTCGGCATCGCGCAGTTCCTCGACATCGGCACCGGGCTGCCGACGGTCAACAACACTCACGAGGTCGCCCAGCGCGTCAACCCCCGGGCCCGTGTGGTCTACGTCGACAACGACCCGGTCGTCCTCGCACACGCCCGCGCGCTGCTGCGCGGCTCGCCGGAGGGCCTGACCACCTACATCGACGCGGACCTGCACGACCCGGACCGGATCCTCGCGGCGGCCGCGCAGAGCCTGGACCTCGACCGGCCCG
>DASVUG010000080.1:0-1956 GCA_036387155.1 Pseudonocardia sp.
CTCGCCCCGGGCGGCAGCCCCCCTCCGAAGACGCCGTCACGTTCCCGAGCAGACATGCCGTCACCTCCCCGCGCCGCCGAGCAGGTCGGTCCGGGGGTCGAAGCTCTTCGTCGCCTCGGCGAAGTCGTTCAGCGCCTTCGCGGCGGCGTCGTCCAGCCGCTGCGGAACCGCCACGCTGACCGTGACGAGCAGGTTGCCCGGGCCGCTGCGCTTCGCCACGCCGCGGCCGCGCACCCGGAACGTCCGCCCGCTCTGCGTCCCGGCCGGGATCCGCAGGGTGACCGGCTCGTCCAGGGTCGGCACGGTGATCGTGCTGCCGAGCACCAGCTCGGGGTAGCTCACCGGCACCGTCACCGTCAGGTCGTCCGCGTTGTCCTTGGACCGCCCGAACACCCGGTGCGGGGTGACGTGCACCTTGACGAACAGGTCGCCCGCGGGTGCGCCGCCGCGGCCCGGCTCGCCCTGGCCGGCGAGCTTGATGCGCTGCCCGTCGTCCACGCCCGCGGGCACGCGGATGGTCAGCGTGCGGGTGCGCGAGCTGACGCCGTCCCCGTGGCACTCCGGGCACGGGTCGTCGATGATCCGGCCCGTCGCGTGGCACGTCTCGCAGGGCTCGGAGAACGCGAACGCCCCCTCGTTGCGGCTGATGTAGCGACTGCCGCCGCACGTCGGGCACTGCCGCGGCGACGTCCCCGGGCGGGCACCGGTGCCGCCGCAGGTCTGGCACCGGCCGGGGGCCGAGAGCCGAATCGGCACCTCGGCCCCCCGCACCGCCTGCACGAAGTCGATCCGCAGCTCGGTCTCGACGTCCGCACCGCGCTGCCCGCGGGCGCCGGACGGCCGGGTGCCCCGGCCGCCGCCGCCGAAGATCCCGCCGAGCAGGTCGCCCAGGCCCGGACCGGCGCCGCCGGCCTGGCCGAACACGTCGCCCAGGTCGAACGCCTGGCCGCCCCCGCCCGGGAAGCCCCCGGCGCCGCCGGGGAAGCCGCCGCCGGAGAAGCCCCCGGGGAACCCGCCGCCCCCGGCGAAGAGCGCGCGCGTCTCGTCGTACTCGCGGCGCTTGGCCTCGTCCGACAGCACGCCGTAGGCCTCGGACACCGACTTGAAGCGGGCCTCGGCCTTCGCGTCGCCGGGGTTGGCGTCGGGGTGCAGCTCGCGCGCGAGCTTGCGGTACGCCTTCTTGATCTCGTCCTGGGACGCGCCGGAGGCGACGCCCAGCTCGCGGTAGAAGTCCTTCTCGATCCAGTCGCGCTGTGTCATCCGCCGCCCCCTCTCCTGCTCAGCTCTGCCCGGACCCGGGCTCGGTGGCCGGCGGCACGTCCTGCGGGGCGTCCGCCGCGGTCTCGCGGGCCGTCCCGTCGTCCGCCCGGTCCACCACGCCGACCATCGCGGGCCGAAGCACGCGGTCGCCGATGCGGTAGCCGCGGCGCATGACGGTGGACAGCACCGTGACGGCCGGGCCGGTGACCTCGGCGTCCTCGTGCTGCACCGCCTCGTGCACCGACGGGTCGAACGGCTCGCCCTGCGTGCCGAACGGCTCCAGGCCCAGCTTCTGGACCACGGAGATCAGCTTGTCCGCGACGGACTTGAACGGGCCGGTCAGGTCGCCGTGCGCGCCCGCGCGCTCGATGTCGTCGAGCACCGTGAGGAGCTCACCGACGAACTGCGCCCGGGCGTTGACCAGCACGGCCTCGCGGTCCCGGTCGATCCGGCGGCGGTAGTTCGCGTACTCGGCCGACAGCCGCTGGAGATCCGCGGTGCGCTCGGCGACCTCGACCGTCAGCGCGGCGACGCGCTCGTCGGTCTCGCCCACCGGACCGTCGGCCGCGGGGGCGGCCCCGGACGGCTGCCCGCCCTCCGCGAGGAGGACGTCACCGCCGTCCGGGGTCACCGCGCCGGTGTCGGGGTCGATCCGGTCCCGCACCCCGACCCGCTCGCCGTCCTCCTCGGGAAGAC
>DASVUG010000081.1:0-5209 GCA_036387155.1 Pseudonocardia sp.
CCCGCCGTCGAGCACGATCGGCCGGGCCCCGCCGTTGAAGGGGTGCTCCGCCACCGCCCTAGCGGTCGTCCGCCGCGGCCGGCGGGGTCACCAGCAGCGCCCGGCCCTCGTGCGCGGCCAGCTCGACGGGGAAGCTGAACAGGTCGTCCACCGTGCCCACGGGGCGGTCGTCGAACATGTCGGTCACCGCCCCGCCGGGCACGAGGTGCTCCGACCGCACGCTGCCCGAGATCGCCTCGTTCGCGAAGTTCAGCACCGTGAGCTGCAGGTTCCCCGTGTCGTCGGGGCCCAGCCGGTGCACCATCACGAGCATCCCGCGGTGCGCGACGTCCGGGACGTCCACCTGGCGGCCGACGGCGATCCCGTAGCGGTCGCGGACCTCGAGGATCGCCCGGAGCCGGTGCGCGAAGCTGGTGTCGTCGTCGAGCTGCTCGGGCAGCGTCCCGTACAGGCTCGTGCCGCGCGGCATCCCGGCCGCGGACCGCGTGGCCCGCGGGTGGGCCCCCATCAGGTCGTGCGCGGGCCGGTTGATCCACCGCGTGTCCCCGCTGACCAGCAGGTCGGCCACGGACTCCGGCGGCAGGGTGAGCATGCCGCACAGGTCCCAGCCCGAGAGCGCGAAGACACCCGGCTGCAGCGCGTTGTACATGGCCAGCAGCAGGTGCGCGTCCCGGATCCGGGCCGTGGCCTCCTCGTCGATCGCGTCCAGGTCCGTGATGCCCAGCGCGGCGGCGATGACGGTCGCGGTGGTGCAGGCGATGCCGTTCGTGGTGAACACGAGGTTGTAGGGGGCGGCGTCGCCGGTCAGGTGCCGGCACAGGTCGCGGCGCACGGCGTCGCCCAGCTCGCTGCCGGTGAGCTCGCCGCCGTGGTAGGGGAACGGGTCGTCGCGGTGGCCGTGGCTCCAGTGCAGCAGCTCGTAGGTCAGCTCGTCGTGGTTCTGCAGGGCGTGCACCAGCGACGCCGGGTCCACCCCGACGGCCAGGCAGGTGCGCAGGCACAGCCGCAGGAACTCGGTGTCGCCGGTGGCCAGCGCGTGGTGGTAGCCGGGCCGGGTGACGAAGTCGTAGGAGAGGTCCGCGCCGGCCTCGCCCGTCGCGCGGATGTCGTCCATCGTCAGGTTGAGCTCCTGGAAGGTGAACCCGCCCACCTTGCGCACCATGCTCGCGATGAGGTGGTTCGCCGCCTCCGACAGCGGGTGCGCCTCCGACCACGCGGGCGTGTCGTCCGCGCGCCGCTCGACGCCCAGGAAGCCGTTCGCGTCCAGGCGCAGCGCGCCGGCGCCGAGGTCGGCCAGCGAGTGCAGGACGTCGCCGATCACCAGGCGCATGCCCGCGAACGACGGGTCCAGCCAGTTGATCGACGGCTGGCCCTCCTTGAAGTAGTGCAGGTACACCCACCGCCGGGAGGCCCCGTCCGTGCCGACGACCGGCGCCGTCGCGCTCCAGTTCGTCTCCTTGACGCCCTCGGCGTAGAAGATCACCCGCTGCAGCCGCCCGATGATGTAGCCGGCCTTCGCGAGGGCCTCCTCGGCCGCGGCGTCGAGGTTGACCGAGTCGCGCCCCGCCGGGACCTCGGGGAGCAGGCCCCAGTCCTCCGGGTCGATCTCCACCATGTGGTAGATGCCGGGGTAGTCCGCGTGCTTCATCTCGGCGAGCCGGAAGTCCGCCCCCTTGCCGGTGTGCCCGGGCACGACGTCGTCGATCACCGACCCGCCGTACCAGGTCGCCATCCCGCACATGGCGCGGAACTCCGCCTCCGTGCCGAACGCCGGGTCGATCTCGGTGCCGATCCGGTCGAAGTGCCCGTCCACGCTCGGGGTCTCGCGCCAGCCGGCGAGCCCGCCCGCCCGCTTGACCGGCCCGGTGTGCACGGCGTTGATGCCGATCGTGGAGAACGCCTTCCACAGCTCCTCGTCGCCCAGCGCCGCGAGGAACGACTGGTCGGGCCGGGTGATCAGCGACAGGGGGTAGGCGGTGAACCACACCGAGGCCGACTCGACGGCCTGGCGCGGGTCCGGCCGGGCGAACGGGTTCTGCCACATGCTCGACTGCCCGGAGAACTGCCGGCTGATCGTGTTCGCGTCGGCCAGCATGGACTGGCTGAGCAGCCACGACACGTACGTCGGGTTCGTGCCGTCGGCCTGGCCGTCCTGGCGCACGGAGTGCCGCTCGAAGGGCTGCTTGACGCGGGTGCGGTAGCGCAGGCTGCGGGGGCGGGCGGGGTGGAAGTACTCGGCGTAGGTCGCCTCGCCGGGCTCGTGGGCCTGCTCGTCCGCCATGCGCTCCCCGTACCGGTCGACCGCCGCCCCGCGCGCCCGATCGGGAGGAGTATCAGCGGCGCCGAGGGACGGTGGCAACACCGGGTGCTTGATCCCCGGCGCGATCGTGGGGTAGGAAACACCCGTGCCGCACGCGCGCCTGGTCCGACGGATCACCGTGGACCTCTGCCGCCTGTGCTCCGCCTGCTGCTGTCGCTGACCGCCGCGGCCTCTCCGGCCGCGCCCCGCCGCGACCGAGCGCCGAGCGCGAGAGGCAGACCCGCATGTCCGCGTCCCCGCCCCTGACCCTGCACTGGTTCCTGCCCACCAACGGCGACGGCCGCCAGCTCGTCGGCGGTGGCCACGCCCTGGGCACCGACGGCTCGGCCGGCGTGCTCCGGGACGCGACGATCCCGTACCTCACCCAGGTCGCCCAGGCCGCCGAGCAGGTCGGGTTCACCGGGGCCCTGACCCCCACCGGGACGTGGTGCGAGGACGCGTGGCTGACCACCGCGATGCTGGTCGCCCGGACCGAGCGCCTGAAGTTCCTCGTCGCGTTCCGGCCCGGTTTCCTGTCCCCGACGCTGGCCGCCCAGCAGGCCGCGACCTTCCAGCGGCACTCGGGCGGGCGGCTGCTGCTCAACATCGTGACCGGCGGCGAGAGCCGCGAGCAGCGGGCGTACGGCGACTTCCTCGACAAGGACGCCCGCTACCGGCGGACGGCGGAGTTCCTGGCGGTCGTGCGCGCGCTGTGGCGCGGCGAGACCGTCGACCTGCGCGGCGAGCACGTCCACGTCGAGGGCGCGTTCCTCGACCGGCTGCCCGACCCGGTCCCGCCGGTCTACTTCGGCGGGTCGTCCGCCGCGGCCGGGGAGGTCGCGGCCGAGCACGCCGACGTCTACCTCACCTGGGGCGAGCCGCCCGACCAGGTCCGGGAGAAGATCGCCTGGGTCCGGGGGCTCGCGGCCGCCCGCGGGCGGCCGCTGCGCTTCGGCATCCGGTTGCACGTCATCACCCGCGACACCGCGGAGGCCGCCTGGTCGCACGCGCGGTCGCTGCTCGCGGCGCTCGACCCGGCGCGCGTCGCGAGCGTCCAGGCCGCGCTCGCGGAGAGCGAGTCGGAGGGCCAGCGGCGGATGCGCGCGCTGCACGGCGGGTCGGCGGCGGACCTGGAGATCGCGCCCAACCTGTGGGCGGGCGTCGGGCTGGTCCGCGGCGGCGCGGGGACGGCGCTGGTCGGCAGCCACTCCGACGTCGCCGACCGCATCGCCGAGTACCACGCCCTGGGGATCGACGAGTTCGTGCTGTCGGGCTACCCGCACCTGGAGGAGGCGTGGTGGTTCGGCGAGGGCGTCGCGCCGATCCTGCGCCGCCGCGGGCTGTGGGCCCCGACCCCGTCACCCCCGTCACCGCCGCCGCCCGCTGACCCCGCCCGCCGGCCCGTCGTCCGCGACGTCGCAGGGTCCGTGTGCTCCTCGCAGGGGCCACGGCCCCTGCGACGTGCACGCGGGCCCTGCGAGGTGGGCTACCGGAGCACCTCGACGCCGACGGGCTCGTCGCCGCTCACGACGGGCGGGTCAGACGGGACGCAGACCCAGGTGCTCGCGCAGGGTCGTGCCCGTGTACTCGGTGCGGAACGACCCGCGCTCCTGCAGCAGCGGGACGACGGTGTCGGCGAACTCGTCCAGCCCGCCCGGGGTGATGTGCGGGACCAGGACGAAGCCGTCGGCCGCGCCGGTCTGCACGAACTCGTCCATCGTGGCGGCGACCGTCGCGGGCGTCCCGACGAACGTCTGGCGCCCCGTCTGCTCGATGACGACCTCGCGCAGCGACAGCTTCTTGGCCTCCGCCAGCGCCCGCCACTCGTTCGCCGTCGCGACCGGGTCGCGGTACATGCGCACGCTCGCCCGGCCCTTGCTGATCAGGTCCTCGCCGACGGCGGGGTCCTCGGCGGGCAGCGGGCCGTCGGGGTCGCGGTCGGACAGGTCGCGGTTCCACAGCTGCTCGGCGAACCGGAGCGCGGTCGCCCCGCTGACCTGCTGGCGGCGGACCGCGTACGCCTTCTCGCGGGCCTCCGCGTCGGTGTCGCCGAGCGCGAACGTCGCGGCCGGCATGATCTTGAGGTCGTCCGGGCCGCGGCCGTGGCGGCCCAGCCGCCCCTTGACGTCGGCGTAGAAGGCGCGGCCGGCGTCGAGGGTGCTGTGCCGGCTGAAGATCGCGTCGGCCTCCGCGGCGGCGAACTCGCGGCCGTCCTCGGAGTCGCCGGCCTGCAGGACCACCGGGCGGCCCTGCGGGCTGCGCGGGACGTCGAACCGGCCCGCGACGTCGAACTGGGTGGAGCGCACGGCGAACCGCCCCGCGTCCGGGTCGGCGAGGAACGTGCCGGTGTCCGCGTCGGCCACGACCTCGTCGCCGCGCCAGGAGTCGAACAGCACCCGGGTGGCGGCCAGGAACTCGCGGGCGCGGGTGTAGCGCTGGTCCTGCGGCAGGAACCCGCCGCGGCGGAAGTTCTCGCCGGTGAACGCGTCCCACGACGTCACGACGTTCCAGCCGGCGCGGCCCGCGGAGAGGTGGTCCAGCGAGGCGAACTGGCGGGCCACCTCGTACGGCTCGTTGAACGTGGAGTTGATCGTGCCGGTGAGCCCGATCCGCTCGGTGACGGCGGCGAGCGCGGCCAGGATCGTGAACGTGTCGGGTCGCCCGACGACGTCGAGGTCGTAGATCAGGCCGTTCTGCTCGCGCAGCCGCAGGCCCTCGGCGAGGAACAGGAAGTCGAACCGCGCCCGCTCCGCGGTGCGCGCGAAGTGCGCGAACGAGGAGAAGTCGATGTGGCTGCCGGCCGCCGGGTCGCTCCAGACGGTCGTGTTGTTGACGCCCGGGAAGTGCGCGGCCAGGTGGATCTGCCTACGGGACACGGACCTGCTCCTCGGCGTAGCGGTTCGCGGGGCG
>DASVUG010000082.1:0-8181 GCA_036387155.1 Pseudonocardia sp.
GTGATCGCGGTGGACCCGGTGGCGCGGACCGCCGACGTCGCCGGCATGACCACCTACGAGGACCTGGTCGACGCCACCCTCGCGCACGGGCTCATGCCGCTGGTCGTCCCGCAGCTCAAGACCATCACCCTCGGCGGGGCGGTGGCCGGGCTGGGCATCGAGTCGACGTCCTTCCGCCACGGCCTGCCCCACGAGTCCGTCCGCGAGATGCAGGTCCTCACCGGTTCCGGGGAGGTCGTCACCGCGACGCCCGACGGCGAGCACGCCGACCTGCACCGCGGCTTCGCCAACTCCTACGGCACCCTCGGCTACGCGCTGCGCCTCGTGATCGACCTGCAGCCCGTCGCCCCGTACGTCCGGCTGCGCCACCACCGGTACCCGGACGCCGCGTCCTGCACCGCCGCGCTCGTCGAGCTGTCCGCCGGGGGATTGCAGGAAAGCCACCTTCATGCAGCCTCGCTGCAGGAAAGTGGCTTTCCTGCAGGAGGCGACGGGACGGTCGACTTCCTCGACGGCACCGTCTTCGGCCCCGGTGAGCAGTACCTGACCACCGGCGAGTTCGTGGACGCGCTGCCGCCCGGCGTCACGGCGAGCGACTACACCGGCCAGCAGGTCTTCTACCGCAGCCAGCAGCAGCGGGCCGTCGACCACCTGACCGTGCGCGACTACCTCTGGCGCTGGGACACCGACTGGTTCTGGTGCTCGCGTGCCTTCGGGGTCCAGCACCCGCTCGTGCGCCGCCTCTGGCCGCGCCGCCACCGCCGCTCGGACGTCTACCGCCGCATCGTCGCGCTCGACCGCCGGTACGGGTTCTCCGGCCGGCTCGCCGCGTGGCGGGGCCGCCCGCCCGAGGAGCCGGTGGTGCAGGACGTCGAGATCCCCGCGGCGAACCTGCCGGCGTTCCTCGACGCGTTCCACCGCGACGTGGGGATCACCCCGATCTGGCTGTGCCCGCTGCGGCTGCGGTCACCGGAGCCGTGGACGCTCTACCCGATGCGACCCGGCGAGCTGTACGTCAACGTCGGGTTCTGGTCGTCGGTGCCGCAGCGCCCGGGGGAGCCCGACGCCCACAACCGGCGCGTCGAGCGGCTCGTCGCCGAGCTCGACGGGCACAAGTCGCTGTACTCGACGGTGCACTACACCGAGGACGAGTTCTGGCGGCACCACGACCGGCCGGCCTACCGGGCGCTCAAGCAGCGCTACGACCCGCGGGGCCGTCTGCCGGATCTGTACGACAAGGTTGCCGGGAAGGCTGGTGGGTGACGTGCAGGTCGCGGAGATCGTCGGCGGCGTGCTGGGACCGGACGCGCCGGTCCGGGTGATCGGGTACGACGGCAGCAAGGCCGGGCCGGACACCGCCGAGACCGCGGTGCGCCTGGTCTCCCCGCGGGCGCTGGCCCACCTGGCCACCGCCCCGGGCTCGCTCGGCCTGGCCCGGGCGTACGTCACCGGGGAACTCGACGTCGAGGGCGACCTGTACGCCCTGCTCGAGGCGATCGCCGACGTCGCGCTGCACCCGCTGCCCCGGGCCGAGAAGCTGCGGCTCGCGCGGCGCCTGGCGCCGGTCGCGCTGCGCCACCGGGTGCGGCCCCCCGCGCTGGAGTACCGCCCGCCGGGCCGGCTGCACTCCCGGCGGCGCGACAGCCGGGCGATCGCGCACCACTACGACGTGTCGAACGCCTTCTACGAGTGGGTGCTGGGCCCGTCGATGGCCTACACGTGCGCGGTCTACCCGACGGCGGAGGCGACGCTCGAGCAGGCCCAGGAGGCGAAGTTCGAGCTGGTGGCCCGCAAGCTCGGGCTGCGGGCGGGCATGCGGCTGCTCGACGTCGGCTGCGGCTGGGGCTCGATGGTCATGCACGCCGCGGCCGAGCACGGCGTCCGCGCGCTGGGCGTGACGCTCTCGCGCGAGCAGGCGTCGTGGGCGCAGGCCGCGATCGAGCGGCGCGGGCTCGCGCACCTCGCGGAGGTCCGGCACCTGGACTACCGCGACGTCCCCGCGGCCCGCTTCGACGCGATCAGCTCCATCGGGCTCACCGAGCACCTGGGACGCGCCGCGCTGCCGTCGTACTTCCGGTTCCTCGCGAGCCGGTTGCGGCCCGGCGGGCGGCTGCTCAACCACTGCATCACCCACAACCGGTCCTGGCCGTCGGCCCGCCTGGACCCGTTCATCGACCGCTACGTCTTCCCCGACGGCCAGCTGCACCCCGTCGGGCACCTGATCTCGACGATGAACGACAACGGCTTCGAGATCCGCCACGAGGAGAACCTGCGCGAGCACTACGCGCTGACCCTGCGCGACTGGGGCCGCAACCTCGACGCGCACTGGGAGGAGGCCGTCGCCGAGGTCGGCGAGGGCCGCGCGCGGGTCTGGCGGCTGTACATGGCCGCCTGCCGGCTGGGCTTCGTCCGCGACAACATCCAGCTGCACCAGGTGCTGGGCGAGGTCGTCGGCGACCGCGGCGCCTCCGGCTTCCCGCTCCGGGGCTGGTGACCCCCGCGAGTCGGCAGGAACTGGACCGCGAATGTCACGCCGAGTCCCGCCGCGACGACGCCGGGCGCGAACTCGCGGGCCGATCCGTGCCGACTCGCGCGCCATTTCCTGCCGACTCGCGCGACGATCACGTGGCTGAGCCCTCGGTGTAGCCGCCGGCCTGCAGGCTGAACAGCTCCTGGTAGGTGCCGCCGCGGGCCATCAGCTCGTCGTGCGTGCCGACGGCGGCGACCCGCCCGTGCTCCAGCACCACGATCTGGTCCGCGTGGCGGACGTTGGCGAGGCGGTGGGTCACGAGCACCGTGATCCGCCCGTCTCCGTCCCCTTCCCCGCCGCCGGTTCCGCCGCCCGCGCGGGAGCCGGCCGCGGACATCGACCGCAGGGCGGCGAACGCGGCGTGCTCGGCGCGGGCGTCCATCGCCGCCGTCGGCTCGTCGGCCACGACGACGGGCGCGTCGCGGTAGAGGCCCCGGGCGACGCTGATCCGCTGCCACTGGCCGCCGGACAGGTCGCGCCCGCCCTGGAACTGCTTGGACAGCATCGTCCCCAGGCCCCCCGGCAGCTCGGCGAACACGGCGTCGGCGCCCGAGCGCGCGGTCGCGTCGGCGAACGTCGCACCGTCCGGGTCGGGCCGGTCCAGCCGGCCGATGCGCACGTTGTTCTCCGCCGTCACCGGCCAGCGCAGCGGCTCCTGCATGACGACGGCCACCCGCTCCCACAGCGCGTCCGGGGCGATCCGCGCCGTGTCGAGCCCGTCCCACGCGACGGTGCCCGCGGTCGGCAGGTAGAGCCCCGTGACCAGCTTGGCCAGCGTGGTCTTGCCCGACCCGTTCTCGCCGACCAGCGCGACCACCTGCCCCCGGCGCAGCGTCAGCGACACGCCGGCCACGGCGTCCTGCTCCTGGCCGGGGTAGCGGAACGACACGTCGTCCAGGGCGATCGTCGCCGGGTCGGCGACGGGGGCCTCGACGGCGTCGGGCCGGCGGCGGGCGGCGAGGTCGGCCAGGCAGCTGCGGTACACCTCGACCTGCACCCCGGTCTGGAAGAGCCGGTTGACCGCGTAGATGCCCGTCGTGATCGCCTGGCCCGCGGTGCGCAGGGCCAGCACCGCGGTCCCGGCGAGGGCCAGGGGGAGCGCGGAGCCGTGCAGCAGCAGCCCCAGCCCCGTGTAGCCCACCGCGGTGCCCAGCCCCGACAGCGCCCGCCCGACCGTCGTCACCCGGTTCTGCCGCAGCCCGACGCGCACCTCGTCGTCGGCCAGGTCCGCCGCGATCCGGCGGTGCTCCCGCAGCACCGCGTCCCGCGCGGTGAACGCCCGCAGCTCGGCGGCGTTCTCCCGCTCCGACAGCAGGTCCCCCGTGACGAACCGGCGCAGGATGGCGGCGTTGGTCCGCACGCTCGCCGCCATCTGCAGCTGCGCGCCGCGGACCCCGGCCCAGCCCTGCGGCACCGCGGCGAGCAGCGCCAGCGGGGCCAGCACCGGGTGCAGCAGCCCGGCGGTCACCACGGCCGCGCCCACCGAGACCACCGCGGCCGCCAGGTCGCCGACGATCGGCGCGCCCCAGCGCAGGTGCACCAGCGCCTGCTCGGCCCGGCGGGTGAGCGCCGTGAAGTCCGGGTCGTCGAAGGCGGCCAGCTCGACCTCGGCGACCCCGGAGTAGAACTCGTCCTGCGCCCGCTCCTCGATCCGCGGCACGAGGCGCGCCTGCACCGCGCCGCTGGCGGCCTGCAGCGCCCCGCGCGCGACGAGCGCCACGACGACCACGGCCAGCGCGGGCAGCGTGTCGACGACCCGCTGCGGGGTCGGGCCCGCCGCGAGCAGGTTCGTGAAGACGTCGACGGTGGACAGCAGGCCGAACGTCGTCGCCACCGCCGTGGCGAGCTGCAGCGCCACGGCCAGGAGGGTCCACCGCGGCGCCGCCCGCCACGACCACCCGAGCAGCAGCGCGGCGGTGCGCGGCGCCCCGCGCGCCACCGTCCACGTCCCCGCCCGCGCCGCCTCGAGCTGGCTCTGCGCCCAGTACGGCGTCTCGATCTCCGCGGCGCCGATGAGCGGCTCCGGCCCCGCCGTCCCCCGCGCCGACCCCCGCGCCGTCGCCGGCGGTGCGTCCGTCATGCCCTCATCGTCCCCGGCGCCCGTGGTCGGGCCGTGTCCGCGCCCGGGGCCGGGTGGTGAACGGCGTGCGGGGCCCGGCGCCCGTCGGCCTACCCTCGGCGGGGTGCCCGACCGCCTCTCGCCGCTCGACGCGTCCTTCCTGTTCGCCGAGAGCCGCACGCAGCCGATGCACGTCGGCGCGGTGATGACGTTCGCGCCGCCCGACCCCGGGACGTCCGGCCCCACCGCGTTCGACCCCGACGCGTTCGTCGCCCTCATCGGCCGCCGCCTCGCGCTCGTGCCGCGCTACCGGCAGAAGGTGCGCGAGGTGCCCGGGCACCTGGGCCTCCCGGTCTGGGTCGACGACCCCGACCTCGACCTGCAGTACCACGTCCGCCGGTCGGCGCTGCCCCGCCCGGGCACCGACGCGCAGCTGCACGAGCTGGTCGGGCGGCTGATCGCCCGCCGGCTGGACCGGACGCGCCCGCTGTGGGAGATCTACCTTGTCGAGGGGCTCGAGGGCGGCCGCTTCGCCGTCGTCACCAAGACCCACCACGCCATGGTCGACGGCCTGGCGTCCATGGACGTCGGCGCGCTGCTGCTCGACCCCACCCCCGAGCCGCGGGAGACCCCGGACGACGCGTGGCGCCCGGCGCCCGAGCCGTCCGCGCTGGCGCTGGCCACCGACGCCGTCCTCGCGGCCTGGCAGCGCCCCCGGACCGTGCTCGACGTGGTCACCCGCGCCGGGGCGGACGCCCGGGAGGTCGTGGCGGGCCTCGAACGCGCCGCGACGACGCTCGCCTCGGTGACGGCGGGCCGCCCCGTCCACCCGCTCAACACCGTCATCGGCGAGCAACGCCGCTTCGCCACGGCCCCCACGACCCTGGCCGACCACCGGGCGGTGCGCGCCGCGTGCGGCGGCACGGTCAACGACGTGGTGCTGGCCGTCGTCGCCGGCGCGCTGCGGCGCTGGATGATGACGCGCGGCGAGCCCCTGACCGCGCGGACGTCGGTCCGCGCGCTCGTCCCGGTCAGCGTCCGCGCCCGCCGCGGCACCCCCGACGGTGACACGGCCGCCGCCGTCTCCGGCAACAGCATCTCGGCCTACTTCGTCGACCTGCCGGTGGGCGAGCCCGACCCGCTGCGGCGGCTCGCGCGGGTCTCGCGGGCGATGGCCGCGCACAAGGCGAGCGGGCAGGCCGTCGGGGCGACCACGCTGATCCGCCTCGCGGGCCTCGCGCCGGTCGCGCTGCACAGCCTCGGCGTGCGGCTGACCAGCGAGTTCTCCAGCCAGCTGTACAACGTGCTGGTGACGAACGTCCCCGGACCGCCCCGCCCGCTCTACGCGCTGGGCGCGCGGATGCTCGACATGCACCCCGTCGTGCCGCTCGCCGGCGGGCAGGCGGTGTCCCTCGGCGTGACCTCCTACGACGGCGGCATGTACTACGGGCTCACCGCCGACCGCGACGCGATGCCGGACGTGGACGTCCTGGCCGTGGCGGTGACCGACGCGCTCGCCGAGCTGGTCGGGGCGGCCCGCGACGCGGCCGACGGGACCGACGGGACCGACACGGCCGTCCCGGACCGGGCGTGACCGACGACGAGACCCTCGCCCGCCTCCGCGCGCTCGACGGCCCGCAAGGTCGCGCGCTGCTCGAAGCGCTGCGCGGCGTGGACGTCACGGGCGAGGGGCGCCTCGCCCTGGGGACCCGCCTGCGCCGGGACCACCCCGCCGAGCTGGTCGCCGCGGCGCTCGGGCAGCAGGAGCTGCGCGCCCGCGCCGCGGCGAAGTTCCCCCGCGCCGCCGACATGCTCTTCACCCGCGCGGGGCTGGAGCAGGCGTCGTCGGCCGTGGTCGCCCGGCACCGCGCCGCCCGCTACCGGGGCTGCGCCCGGATCGCGGACCTGTGCTGCGGCGTCGGCGGCGACCTCGTCGCCCTCGCGGACGGCCCGGCCGTCGTCGAAGGAGGCGTCCTCGCCGTCGACCGCGACCCGGTGCACCTGGAGCTGGCCCGGCACAACGCGGCCGTGCACGGCGTCGCCGGCCGCGTCGCGTTCCGCGAGGCCGACGTCCGCGCGGTCGACCTGGCCGGCGTCGACGCCGCGTTCGTCGACCCGGCCCGGCGCACCGGCACCGGCCGCCGGCTGGGCGACGGCGAGCCGCCGCTGCGCTGGTGCGTGGGCGACCTGGCGGCGCGGATCGGGCGCGTCGGGATCAAGGCGGCGCCCGGCCTGCCGCACGAAGCGGTCCCGCCGGGGTGGGAGGCCGAGTTCGTCGCCGTCGACCGCGACCTCAAGGAGGCCGTGCTGTGGTCGCCCGCCCTCGCGACCCCCGGTCCGGCCGGGGTCCCCGCACCGACCCGCGCCACCGTGCTCCCCGCGGGCGACACGCTCGTCGCCGGGGTCGCGGACGACCCGGTCGCGGTGGGCGATCCGGCGGAGTACCTGCTCGACCCGAACCCCGCGGTGACGCGCGCCGGGCTGGTCGAGGAGCTGGCGCGCCGGCTCGGCGGGCACAAGATCGACGACCGGATCGCGTTCCTGGCCAGCGCCGACCCGGTGCGCACGCCGTTCGCGCGGACGCTGCGGGTGGTCGACTCCGGGCCGTGGCACCAGAAGCAGCTCGCGCAGCGCCTGCGCCGGCTCGACGTCGGCGCGGTCGACATCCGCCGCCGGGGCCTCGCCGGCGACGTCGACGCCCTGCACCGCGGCCTGCGCCTCACCGGCTCCCGCCGCGCCACCCTCGTGATGACCCGCGTCCGGGACCGGCCGTGGGCCCTGGTCTGCGTGGACGCCGAGGCCGGGTGACGCGGGCCGGGTGCCCCGGACGACGACCGCCCGCCCCGGAGAGGGGCGGGCGTTCTGCGGGAGGACGCCCGCCCCGCTCCCCAGAGGGGCGGGCGTCCGAGGTCTCGTGGGGACCAGTCTGCCCCTCCGACGCCGCGGTGGCGA
Source organism: Pseudonocardia sp. (assembly GCA_036387155.1). GTDB lineage: Bacteria > Actinomycetota > Actinomycetes > Mycobacteriales > Pseudonocardiaceae > Pseudonocardia. The sequence continues at coordinate 7,542 of DASVUG010000082.1, forward strand.
TCGGGTTTCCCCTCCGGATCAGGTAGGGGCAGCACCCCCTCGGCCGGGGGTGGCCCCGCCGGGGACCCGGTGCGGCGCCGGCGCCACCGGGCCCGGACGGTTCCCCGGCCGCCCCCCGTAGGCTCCCGACCCGTGGCGGACGAGACGGCCCCCGACGGGCGGGCCCCGGGAGAGGGAGCCCCGGGGGAGTGGGCCTCGGGAGATGAGGCGCTACGCCACCACGGCGACGCCGACGCCGCCCCCGGGCTGCTCGACTTCGCCGTCAACGTCCAGGGTGACGCCCCGCCCCGCTGGCTGCGCGACCGCCTCGTCGCCGCGCTGGACGACCTCGCCCGCTACCCCACGGCCGCGGCCGACGCGCGGGCCCGCGCCGCCGCAGCGGCCCGGCACGGCCGCCGCCCCGAGGAGGTGCTGCCGCTCGCCGGCAGCGCGGAGGGGTTCGCGCTGCTCCCGGCCCTGCGGCCGCGGCTGGCCGCCGTCGTGCACCCGGGGTTCACCGAGCCGGAGGCCGCGCTGCGGGCCGGCGGCGTCCCCGTGGTGCGGGTGCTCACCGAGGAGGCCGACGGGCACCGCCTGCGCCCCGACCGCGTCCCCGACGCCGCGGACCTCGTCGTCGTCGGCAACCCCACCAACCCGACCG
>DASVUG010000083.1:0-8577 GCA_036387155.1 Pseudonocardia sp.
CGGCCGCGTCCGCGGCCTTCGCCCCGTCCCGCCCGCACAGCACCGCCATGTCCGGCCGCAGCGGCAGGTCGAAGAACCGGCCCGCCGTGCGCCACGCCTGGGAGTGGGCCGCACCCATGAAGGCGTAGCCCACCATCCCGATGCCCAGGCCCTCCTTCTCGCCCGCGTCGCCCCCCGGCGTCACGACTCGAAGCCCAGCGGCAGGTACTTCCCGACGTTGTCCTTGGTGACCGTCGCCGACGCCAGCGTGATCGACGCGGGCACCTCCTGCTCCACGAGGTCGCCCAGGCCGCGCCCCTGCGCGACGAGGCGGGCGAGCGCCACCGCCGACGAGGCCATGGTCGGGCTGTAGGTCACCGTCGCCTTGAGCACCGTGTTGTCGGCCTGGATCGCGCGCATGGCGTTGGCCGAGCCGGCCCCGCCGACCATGAAGAACTCGCTGCGGCCCGCCTGCTGGATCGCGGCGAGGACGCCGATGCCCTGGTCGTCGTCGTGGTTCCACACGGCGTCGAGCCTCGGCGCGGCCTGCAGCAGGTTCGCCGTGACGCGCTGGCCGCCCTGCGCGGTGAAGTCCGCGGCCTGCCGGGGGCCGACCGAGAAGCCGAAGGACTTGAGCGCGTCCGCGAAGCCCTTGCTGCGCTGCTGGGTCAGCGGCAGGCTGTCGATCCCCGCGATCTCCCCGATGATCGGGCTCGTGACACCCTTCGCCTTGAGCTGCTGGCCGACGTAGTTGCCGGCGCTCACGCCCATGCCGTAGTTGTCGCCGCCGATCCACGTGCGGTAGGCCAGCGGCGAGTCGAAGATCCGGTCCAGGTTGATCACGGGGATGCCGGCCTGCATCGCCTTCGTGCCCTGCGCGGTGAGCTGGCTGCCGTCGTTGGGCAGGATCACCAGGGCGTCGACCTTCTTGTTGATCAGGGTGTCGACGGCGGCGATCTGCTGGGTGATGTCGTTGGTCGGGTTGACCGGCGAGAAGGTGACGTCGGGGTAGCGCCCGGCCGCGGTCTGGGCGTTGGCGGCGATGGCGGCGATCCAGCCGTGGTCGGCGGCCGGGGCGGAGAACCCGATCGTCACCGGGCGGCCCGGTGCCGCGTTGCCCCCGCCCCCCGCGGGCGGGGCCCCGGGGGCCGGCGCCGCGGGGGGTGCCGCGGCCGGGGCGTTGCTGGTGCAGGCGGCCAGCGCGGCGACCGCGCCGGCCCCCGCGACGCCGGCCAGCAGGCGGCGGCGACCCAGTCCGATGACGGCGGTCGGGGTGTCGGGCATCGGTGCCCTCCTTCTTCCTAGGAGCGTGCGCGCTGGGCGCGGGACTGGAACAGCACGGCGGCGACGATGATCAGGCCCTTGGCGATGTTCTGGACCTCGGTCGCCAGGTTGTTGAGGATGAACAGGTTCGTGATGGTGGTGAACACGAGCACGCCGAGGATCGAGCCGACCAGCGTGCCGCGCCCGCCGGTCAGCAGCGTGCCGCCGATGATCACCGCGGCGATCGCGTCGAGCTCGTAGAGCGTGCCGTGGGTGCTCGACCCGGTGGTGGTCAGCGAGGCGATCATGATGGCGGCGATGCCGCAGCAGAGGCCGGACACCACGTAGAGCAGGACGGTGTGGCGGCGGACGTCCAGGCCGGCGAGCCGGGCCGCCTCCGCGTTGCCGCCGATGGCGAACGTGCGCCGGCCGAACGTCGTCCGGTTGAGCACCACCCAGCCCACGGCCACCACCGCGGCGAAGACGTAGACCAGCAGCGGGATGCCGAGCACGCGGGTGCTGGCGATCGCGGCGATCGTCGGGTCGGTGACGATCTGGCTGCGCTTGCCGGAGATCCGCTCGGCCAGCCCCTGCGCCGAGATCAGCGTCGCGAGCGTGACGATGAACGGGACGATGCGCCCGTAGGCGATCAGCAGGCCGTTGACCAGCCCGCCGCCGGCGCCCACGGCGAGCGCGCAGAACACCATCACCACCGGCCCGTAGGCCTGGGTGGCCACCGTCGTCGCCCACACCGACGCCAGCGCCATCAGCTTGCCGACCGACAGGTCGATCCCACCGCCGATGATCACCATCGTGACCCCGACCGTGATCACGCCGATGATCGAGGCCGAGGTGAGGATCGTCAGCAGGTTGGAGGTGGTGGCGAAGGTGTCGGCCGTGGCGACGCCGATGACGCACAGCACCACCAGCACCGCCACCAGCCCGACGTTGCGCCCGGCGCCGGTGTCGAGCACACGCGCGAGCAGCGGGCGGTCGTCGGCGCGGGCGGCGGCGCGCTCCACGCGGCCCTGCTCCGCGGCGGGTGGCGCCACCACCGTCTCCCCCGGACGTTCGGTCACGGTCTGCTCCCCTCCACGGCCCGCCCCTCCATCACCAGGTCGAGCACCCGGGCCTCGTCCAGCTCCGCGGCGGGCGCCTCGTGCACCACGGCGCCCTCCCGCACGACGAGCACCCGGTCCGCGAGCCCGAGGACCTCGGGCACCTCGCTGGACACCAGCACCACCGCCACGCCCTGCGCGGCGAGCTGCCGCACCAGCGCGTAGATCTCGCTGCGCGCGCCGACGTCGACCCCGCGCGTCGGCTCGTCGAGCAGCAGCACCGCGCACTCCTCGAGCAGCCACCGGGCCAGCACGACCTTCTGCTGGTTGCCGCCCGACAGCGTCCGGACCGGCCGCGTGGGGTCGGCGGGGCGCACGTCGAGCTGCGCCGTGACGGCCGCGGCCGCCGCCAGCTCGGCGCCGCCGCGCATGAAGCCGGCGCGGGCGAACCGGTCCAGCGCCGGCAGCGACACGTTGCGGTAGACCGGCTCGGCCATCAGCAGGCCCTGGCTCTTGCGCTCCTCGGGGGCGAGTCCCATCCCGGCGCGCACCGCGGCCTTCACCGAGCCCGGCCGCAGGGCGCGCCCCCGGAGCCGGACCGAGCCGGCGGTCGCCTTGCGTGCCCCGTAGACGGTCTCGAGGATCTCCGAGCGGCCCGAGCCGACCAGCCCGGCCAGGCCGACGATCTCCCCCGCGCGCACCGTGAACGAGACGTCGGCGAACTCGCCCCGCCGGCCGAGCCCGGCGACGTCGAGGACGACCTCGTCGCGGGGCGGGGCCGTCCGCGGGGGGAAGACGTACTCCAGCGTCCGCCCCGTCATCAGCCGGATCACCTCGGCGGTCGGCGTCCGCGGCGCCGAGAGGCCCCGGGCGACGGTGCGGCCGTCCTTGAGGACGGTGACCCGGTCGCCGATGCGGCGGATCTCCTCGAGCCGGTGGGAGATGTAGACGACGGCGACGCCGTCGGCGGTCAGCTCCCGGACCACGCGGAACAGGTTGTCCACCTCGTCGGCGTCGAGCACCGCGGACGGCTCGTCCATCACGATGAGCCGGGCCCGCCGCGACAGCGCCCGCGCCATGCTCACCACCTGCTGGCCGGCCGCGGAGAGCCGGCCGAGCTCGCGGCCCGGCGGGATCTCGGGGTGCCCGAGGCGGGCCAGCAGCGCGCGGGCGCGGGCCTCCAGCTCGCGGGGCCGGGTGAAACCCAGCCGGGCGGGCTCGTGGCCGAGGAAGACGTTCTCGGCGACGCTGAGCCCCGGCACGAGGTCGAGCTCCTGGTAGATCGTGGCGATACCGGCCTGGACGGCGGCCTGGGGCGCAGCGAACTCGACCGCCCGGCCCTCCCAGCGGACCTCTCCCGCGTCCGGCCGGTGCGCCCCCGCCAGGACCTTGATCAGCGTCGACTTCCCGGCGCCGTTCTGGCCGAGCAGGCAGTGCACCTCGCCGGCCACCACGTCGAGGTCGACGCCGTCGAGCGCGCGCACCCCGGGGAACTGCTTGACGATGCCGCGCATCTCCAGCAGTGGGGGCGCACCGTCGCCCGTCATGGATCCCCCTCGCCGTCGCCGGAGCTGACGGGGACGCTAGGAGCTTGACCAGTGCCGTACAACGACCGAATACTGCCGCTTCCGGTCATTTCTCCGTCGATAACGAGGAGGTGACGATGCTGGAGCCGTCGCGGCTGCCGCCGCTGCGGCTGACCGCCCCGGCCCTGTCGGCGCGGCTCGACGGGCCGGTGACGCTGAGCACCCTGGCCCGCCTGGTCGCCTCGGGCGCGGCGGTCAGCAAGGCCGACCTCGTCACCGCCGCCGGGCTGGCCCGCACGACGGTCACCACGGGCGTGGACGAGCTGCTCGACCGCGGCGTGCTGCGGCTCGCCGGGACGCGGCCGACGCCCGGGCGGGGGCGCCCCGCGGACCGGCTCGCGCTCTCCCCCCGCGGCGGTCACGTGCTGGTCGCCGACCTGGGGGCGGCCGGGGCCCACCTCGCGGTGGTCGACCTGAGCCAGCGCGTCCGCGCCCACACCCACGTGGACCTCGACGTGGCGCAGGGCCCGGAGGTGGTGCTGTCGGCCGTCGAGTCCGGCCTGCAGGCCCTGCGCGCCCGGGTCCCCGGGGCGCCGGTGCGCGCGGTGGTGATCGGCGTGCCGGGCCCCGTCGACGGGCAGCAGGGCGTCCCGATCCGCCCGCCGATCATGCCGGGCTGGCACGCCTACCCGGTCTCGGCCCGCCTGCGCCGCACGTTCGACTGCCCGGCCCTGCTGGAGAACGACGTGAACCTGCGCGCGCTCGGCGAGGCCCGGTCCCTGCCGGCCGACCAGGCGCCGCTGCTCTACGTCAAGGTCGGCACCGGCATCGGCGGCGGCCTGATCACCGGGGCCGGGGACCTGCACCACGGCGCCGACGGCGCCGCCGGCGACATCGGGCACGTCCGCGTCCGCGGCGGCCCGGACGTGCGCTGCGTCTGCGGCAACGTCGGGTGCATCGAGGCGCTGGCGTCGGCGAGCGCCGTCGCCCGGCGGTTGGGCGAGGAGACCGGCGGCACCCCGGACATCGCCGACGTCCGCAGCCTGGCCGCCCGCGGCGACCCGACCGTGCTGCGGCTGGTCCGCGAGGCCGCCGAGCTGATCGGCGAGGTCGTCGCCACGCTCGTGCACTTCTACAACCCGGCCCGCGTGACGATCGGCGGGTCGGTCGCGACGGCCAGCGACGAGCTGCTCGCCGGGATCCGCAGCGTGGTGTACCAGCGGGCGCTGCCGCTGGCGACCCGCAACCTCGTGCTCGCCAACAGCGTGCTGGGCGAGCTCGCCGGCGTCGCGGGCGCGGCCGTCCTGGGCATCGAGCGCGTGCTGTCCCCCGACGGCATCGGGGTGCTGCTCAACGGCCGCTGACCCCTCCCCCCGCGAGTCGGCAGGATCCGGCGCGCGAGTCGGTAGGTTCTGGACCGCGAACGTCGCGAACGTGACGTCGCAGGTCGACCACCCACGTCACATACGCGGTCCAACTCGTGCCGACTCGCGCACCGGAGGTTCCCATGGCGAGCTCTACCCGCGCCGACGCGGCCAACCGCATCGCCGGCGCCCCCATCTCGTGGGGCGTCTGCGAGGTGCCCGGCTGGGGCCACCAGCTCCCGCCGGAGCGGGTGCTCACCGAGATGCGCACCGTCGGCCTGGCCGCCACCGAGGTCGGGCCCGCCGGGTTCCTCCCCGCCGAGCCCGACGCGCTCGCCCGGACGCTGGCCGGGCACGACCTGCACGCCGTCGGCGGCTTCGTCCCCGTCGTGCTGCACGTCCCCGGCGCCGACCCGGTGCCCGAGGTCGACCGGGTCCTCGACGGCTTCGTCGCCGTGGGGGCGACGACGCTGGTGCTCTCCGCCGACAGCGGCCGCACCGGCTACGACACCCGCCCGACGCTGGACGACGACGGCTGGCGGACGCTCCTGGGAAACCTCGACCGCCTCGCCGCGCGCGCGGCCGCCCGCGGGATCACGGCGGTGCTGCACCCGCACGTCGGGACGATGGTGGAGGACCCGGACGACGTGCGCCGCGTGCTCGACGGCTCCCGGATCGCGCTCTGCCTCGACACCGGGCACCTGCTGATCGGCGGCACCGACCCGGCGGACCTGGCCCGCCAGGTGCCCGACCGGATCGCCCACACCCACCTCAAGGACGTCGACGGCCGCTTCGCCAAGCGCGTCCAGGACGGCGCGCTGACCTACACCGAGGCCGTCGGCGAGGGCATGTACCGGCCGCTGGGGTCGGGCGACGTGGACGTGGCCGCGATCGTCGCGGCGCTCGAGGGCCGCGACTACGCCGGCTGGTACGTGCTGGAGCAGGACACGATCCTGCGCGACGAGCCGGCCGGCGAGGGCCCGGTCGCCGACGTCCGGAGCAGCGTCGAGTACCTGCGCGGGCTGTTCCGGAGGGCCACCCCCTGAGCGCGCCGCCGACCACCGACGTCCGGGCACCGCGGCCCGGTCCGGTCCCGGTCGGGCGCGGGACGGCGCGCCGGGGCCGACCTGGTCACAGCCCGGGCAGGGCCGCCCCGAGCAGCGGGGCCAGCAGCGGGGCCTGCAGCCGGGCCCACGGCGAGAGGATGCTGTCCGGCGCGGCGGCGGCGTCGACGAACGCCGACCAGTCCCACCACATCCACTCGGCCACCTCGTCGGGCGCCGGCTCCGGGTCGCCGTCGATCCGGCAGACGTAGACGGGGCACAGCTCGTTCTCCTCGACCGTGCCGTCCGAGGCGCGGTAGGAGAAGTCGGGCAGCACGAGCGACAGGTCGCGGGCGGTCACGCCCAGCTCGTCGCGCAGCCGGCGGCGCACGGCGACGTCACCCGGCTCGCCCGGACCGGGGTGCCCGCAGCAGGTGCCGGTCCACACCAGGGGGAACGCGCGCTTCCCCGCCGCCCGCCGGGTGACGAGCACGCGCCCGGCGGCGTCGAAGCCGTAGCAGGAGAACGCGAGGTGGCGCGGGGTCCGGGCGCCGTGCACGGTCGCCTTGTCGGCGGTCCCGACGGGGCGGCCCTGCTCGTCGAGCAGCACGACCTCCTCGCGGACGGTGGTGGTCGGGTTCACCGGCGGGTCCTCTCGGGCACGGGCGGGCGCGGTCGGGACGAGGCTGTCAGAGCGCCGTACCGACGGCGGCGCCGGGCCGCCAGCCGGCGGGCGGGACGGGTCCTCCGCCGGCCGTGGGCGCGGGCCGCCGGCTGCCGTACCGCGACGACGCGGGTGCGTCACCGGGCACCGCCCGGGTGGCCGGGCCGGGCGGGGAGGTCCAGGTCGTCGAGCGCGGCGAGCAGGGTGCCGACGTCGATGCGGCCGTGCCCGAGCTCGGCCGCCCTCGACAGAACCGCCGTCGCCGGTGCGCAGCTCCCCGCATCCCGGGCCGCGAGCACCGCGCCGGCCCCGCCCCGGTCTCGACCGGCGCCGGCGGAGCCCCGCGCCGCGCGGTCGTCGCCGTCGTGCCGGTCGCGGTCACCCTTGTCGCGGTCCTCCTTGCCGCGGTCCTTCTCGTCGCGGTCGCCCTTGCCGCGGTCCTCCTTGTCGCGGTCGCGGTCGCGGTCGCGGTCGCCGTCGCCGTCGCCCTTGTCGCCGTCGCCCTTGTCGCGGTCCTTCTCGTCGCGGTCCTTCTCGCCGCGGTCCTTCCCGTCGCGCTCCCTCTCGTCGCGGTCGTGCTTGCCGCGGTCCTCGTCGTCCCGTTTCTTGCCGTCCCGGTCGTTGTCGTCCCGGTCGTTGTCGTCCCGGTCCTTGCCGTCCCGGTCCGTCTCGTCGTGATCACTCTTGTGATGACGGCCCCGGCCGTCGTCGTGCTCGGCGTCGCGGTCGTCGCGGTCGTCGCGGTCGGACGCGTCGTGGTCGCGGTGGTGGCCGCGGCGGCCGTGCCGGGCGGTACCCGCGTCCGCGACGGCGGGAGTGGCGGCGCGCCGGCGGGCCGACGCCAGCAGGAGCTCGGCGAGGCGCCGGTCGGGGACGGCGGCGAGGCGCCCCCCGACGCACGCACCGGGCGGTGGCCCGGCGAGGCGGCCCGCGCCGGGCGGTGGCCCGGCGCGGCGGACCGCCCCGGTCGCCCTGCCGGGCGCCGGCGGCCGCCACGCGTGGGGCAACGGGGCCGGCGGCCCGAGATCGGCGGACTCCGGACCGGGCGGGGCGGGAGCCGTCCGGGGCAGTACGTCCGGGGCGGGCGGGCGGACCACCGGCGGCGCGGCCACCTCCGCCTCGCTCACCGGGACGAGGTCCGTCACGACGAGAGCGGCGCTCACGGCGACCCCGCAGGCGAGCAGGCCGGCCAGCGCCGCTCCCGTCCGCGGGTCCTTCGGGCCGCGCGTGCGGTCGGGTCCCAGGAGGTCCCGGACCGGCCACAGCGACGGCCGTGAACCGCGACGATGGGTCGCCATGTCCCCCCTCAGCGCGTCGACCGTCGGCGACGGTGCGTGCCAGTCGTTACACGCGCTGTAACGACGCGGGATCGACGGCGATGCGCGACCACGCGGGAGGGCGACGGGCGGACGGGTGGGGGCCGTCCGGCGACGGGCGGCGGCGCCGGGAGGGGCCGGGACGAGCGGCCGGGCGGACTACGGCCGGACGGGGACGAACGCGGGGACGGCGTCGACGACCCGCTCCGCGTGGAACGCGGCGGCCGCACGGACGGAGCCGTCGGCGGGGTGCATGGCGGCGATGGCGCGGCCGCTCACGCCGCCGGGGAGCGCGGCGAGGCGGGCGGACGGGCCGTCGTCCTGCGCCGGGATGACCGGCTCGAGGGCGGGCCCGGCGATGTCG
>DASVUG010000084.1:0-11042 GCA_036387155.1 Pseudonocardia sp.
CCCCTCGTGTTCACCCCGACGCGCCTGCGCGGGCACTGAGGAAGGTGACCGTCCGGTGTAGACATCGGCCCGTCCGCACCGACGTCCCGTCCGAGGCGACGGAACGGCCGTCGCCGGAGACGAGGTGATCCCGGTGAAGTACGTGATCCTGATCCACTCCGACCCGCAGCCGTGGGGGCACCCGACCGCCGACTTCCTGCCCGCGTTCCAGGACCTGCCCGAGGAGGTCCGGACGCGCCTGACGAAGGACTTCGAGGACGTCCTGACCGAGATGGCGGCCAGCGGCGAGCTGGTCGGCGGGGAGGCGCTCGGGGACCCGGCCGCGGCGACGCTGTACCGCTGGCGCGACGGGTCCCCGCTCGCCGTCGACGGGCCCTACTCCGAGGCGAAGGAACACCTGGCCGGCTTCTTCCTCATCGACGTCGAGAGCCGGGACCGGGCCGAGGAGATCGTCACGAAGTTCAGCGGGCCCGGGGAGACCGTGGAGCTGCGGCCGGTGATGCTCTCCGGCGGCCCCGACCAGTGAGCAGGTGCGGTGGCGCACTGGCGGACGTGTGGCGCCGGGAGGCGCCGCACGTCCTCGCCGCACTCCTGCGCCGCTACGGCGACCTCGGCGACTGCGAGGACGCGGCGCAGGACGCCGCGGAGGCCGCGGCCCGGCAGTGGCCGACCGACGGGGTGCCCGCCGACCCGCGCGCGTGGCTGGTCCGGGTGGCGTCGCGGCGCCTGATCGACCGCTTCCGCGCCGACGCCGCGCGGACCCGTCGCGAGGAGCACGACGCCGCGCGCGGGGGCGGTGCCGCGCCGGCCGCCGACGAGGGCGCGGCCGCCGCGACGGACGGCGCCGCCGCCCCGCTGCGCCTGCTGGTCCTCTGCTGCCACCCCGCCCTGAGCCGCCCGTCACAGGTGGCGCTGTCGCTGCGCGCCGTGGCCGGGCTGACCGTCGACCAGATCGCGGCAGCCTACCTGGTGCCGGCACGCACCATGACCCAACGCCTCACCCGGGCCCGCGCGCAGCTGCGCGGGGCCGGCGCGCGGTTCGCCCTGCCGTCGGAGGGGGAGCTGCCGGAGCGGGTCGCGGCGGTGCTCGACGTCTGTCACCTCGTCTTCACCGAGGGGTACAGCCGGACCTCGGGCGCGGCCCTGACCGACGTCGCGCTGGCCGACGAGGGGATCCGGTTGACGCGCGCGGTGCGCCGCGCGCTGCCCGACCACGACGAGGCGGCGGGTGCCCTGGCGCTGATGCTGCTCACGCACGCCCGCTCGCCGGCTCGCGTCGACCGGTACGGCGACCTCGTGCCGCTGGCCGAGCAGGACCGCGGCCGGTGGTGCCGGGCGCTGATCGACGAGGGCGTGGCCCTGCTGGAGTCGACGTTGCCGCGGGGCCACGTCGGCCGCTACCAGCTCCAGGCCGCGATCGCGGCCGTGCACGCCGACGCGGCGACCTACGCCGACACGGACTGGCGCCAGATCGCCGTCCTGTACGGGATGCTGCACGCCGTCGCGCCCGGTCCGGCCGTGACGCTCAACCACGCGGTGGCGGTCGCCATGGTGCACGGGCCCGACACCGGCCTCGCCCTGCTCGCCCCGCTCGTGGCCGACCCGGCGATGCGGCGCTACCACCGGCTCCACGCCGTCCGCGCGCACCTGCGTGAGCTCGCCGGCGACCGGGACGGGGCCGCCGAGGACTACCGCCGGGCTGCGCGGCTCACCGCGAGCCTGCCCGAGCAGCGCTACCTCAACCGGCGGCTCGCCGCCCTGGCGGGTTAGCGGAAGACCACCGTCTTGTTGCCGTGCACCAGCACGCGGTCCTCCAGGTGCCAGCGCAGGCCGCGGGCCAGGACGAGGCGCTCGATGTCGCGGCCGCGGCGGACCATGTCGGCGACGGTGTCGCCGTGGTCCACGCGGATGACGTCCTGCTCGACGATGGGGCCGGCGTCGAGGTCCGCGGTCACGTAGTGGCAGGTCGCGCCGATCAGCTTGACCCCGCGGGCGTGGGCCTGGTGGTAGGGCCGGGCGCCGACGAACGACGGCAGGAAGCTGTGGTGGATGTTCAGGGCGCGGCCGGCCCACCGCTCGCACAGCGCCGGGGGCAGGATCTGCATGAACCGCGCGAGCACCACGGCGTCCGGCTCGTGCTCCTCGACCCGCTTCGTCAGCTCCTCGAACGCCTCGGCCCTGCCACCGGGGTCCGACGCCGGCGGGAACGGCACGCGGTGGAACGGCACGCCGTGGGCGCGGGCGACGGGCTCCAGCGCGTCGTGGTTGCCGATCACCGCCTCCAGCCGCACGGGCAGCTCCCCGGCGGCGACCCGCCCCAGCAGGTCGTGCAGGCAGTGCGGCTCCTTGCTGACCAGCAGCACCGCGCGCTTGGGCTCGGCGGTGTCCGTCACCGTCCACGTCGCCCGGCCGGTCCCGCCGCCCAGCTCGTCCGCGACGTCGGCGAACCGCCGGCGCAGCTCCTCCACGCCGAAGGGCAGCGAGCCGGCCCGCACGACCTGGCGGGTGAAGAACCAGCCGCTGTCGACGTCGGAGTGGTAGCCCGCCTCGACGATCCAGCCCCCCGCGTCGGCCAGGAAGCCGGCGATGCGGGCGACGATGCCGGTGGTGTCCGGGCAGCTCAGGGTGAGGACGTAGCGGCGTTCCGTGGGCACGTCCCCATCGTCCCGGACCTGCGCCGGGGGCTCAGTGCGACCCCAGCCAGCGGATCGTGAAGGCCGTCTCGGCCTCCAGGAGGCGCTTGACCTGCTCGGCGACGATGCCCTCGATCGTCCCGCCGAACAGCGGGACGTTGACCGTGACGTCCGCGTTCACCGCGAAGAGGCTGTCGCCGGCCGCGTCGTCGAGCGACATCGTCCCGGCGGCGGAGGCGGGCGCGCCGGGGATGGCGACGCCGACGTCACCGGCGTAGCGGCCGCCCTCGGCGCGGCGCAGCGTCTCGGTGCGCTCGATGACGAGGTTCCCGCCGACCACCTTGCCGACGACGGGCGGCAGGTCGGTCTCCGACACGCCCTGCCGCAGCCGGTAGCGGGCACCCTCCGGGCCCGTCTCGTGCTCGAGCAGCGCGGACCCGGGGCCGCCCAGCTCGCGCAGCCGCGCCTCCAGGTAGCCGCGATCGGTCATCGTCGCGAAGACCTTCTCCGCGGGGAACGACAGGGTGGTTCGGTAGTCGATCGAGCGCGCCATGGCCGCAGGCTACTTTGGGTGCCGTGCCCGCACCCGTCGTGACCCGTGCCGGGAGGACGCGAGCCCCGCTCGCCCCGCACACCACCCTGCGGCTCGGCGGCCCGGCGGACCGGCTGGTCGAGGCCCGGTCGTCCGGGGAGGTCGTCGAGGTGCTGCGGGCCGCCGACGCCGCCGGCGAACCCCTGCTGGTGCTCGGCGGCGGCTCCAACGTCGTGGTCGCGGACGAGGGTGTGCGCGGCACCGTGCTGCTCGTGCGCAGCTCCGGGTCCGACACCGAACCGCTGCCCGACGGGTCGGCCCTGGTCACCGTCGAGGCCGGCGAGGACTGGGACGCGCTCGTCGCGCGCACGGTGGACGCCGGGCTCGGTGGCCTGGAGTGCCTGTCCGGGATCCCGGGCAGCACGGGGGCGACGCCGGTGCAGAACGTCGGCGCGTACGGCGTCGAGGTCGCGGACGTGCTGGTCGACGTCGACCTGTGGGACCGCCGGGCCGGGCGCACCCGCGCGCGCGTCCCGGCCGCGGAGCTGGGGCTGGACTACCGGACGAGCGTCCTCAAGCACCGCGACGACGCCGTGGTCCTGCGGGTGCGCTTCCGGCTGCGCCGGGACGGCCGCAGCGCCCCGATCCGCTACCCCGAGCTCGCCCGGGCGCTCGGCGTCGAGGTCGGTGCGACCGTGCCCGCCGCCGCGGCGCGGGAGGCCGTGCTGGCGCTGCGGCGGGGCAAGGGCATGGTCCTCGACGCGGGCGACCACGACACCTGGAGCGTGGGCTCGTTCTTCACCAACCCGGTGGTGGCCGAGGCGCCCGACCTCCCCGGGCCGCGCTGGCCCGCCGGGCCGGGCCGGGTGAAGCTCTCGGCGGCGTGGCTGATCGAGAACGCCGGCTTCGGCCGCGGGTACGCCGGGCCCGGGGGCCGGGTGGGGCTCTCGGGCAAGCACGTGCTCGCGCTGACCCACCGCGGCGGCGGGGCGACGGCGGAGCTGCTGGAGCTGGCGCGGGCGGTCCGCGACGGCGTCCGGTCGCGCTTCGGGGTGGAGCTGGTGGCCGAACCCGTGCTCGTCGGCTGCGCCCTGTAGGGGCCCGCGGGGACCGCGGACCGGCTGGATGACGTGTCCGATTCGCCCTCGGTAGCCTGGCCGCGGGAGCCCGGTCGGGCGTTGCGCGGTGTCGCGTCAGGCGGGCGCCCGGGGGGAGATCAAGAATGCGCAAGCGGATCGGCCTGATCCTCGGCCTCGCCGTCGTGCTGATCGGTTCGCTGGGTGCGTACGCCGTCGCGACCGCGTCGGGGACGTCGGGGATGTCGGGGCCCGCGGTCCCCGGGGAGCCGCCGAAGCCCGGGGCCGCGCTCGCCTTCGAGCCGGGCGCCGGTGCTACGGGGGTGAACCCGACGGCGCCGGTCGCGGTCCGGGTCGCGAACGGCACCTTCGCGCAGGTCGCGCTGGCCGACGACAAGGGCCGCGCCGTCCCGGGCGCCCTGTCGGACGACCGGACGCGCTGGACCGCGTCGGAGCGGCTGGCCTACGGCCGCCACTACACCTGGTCGGGCACCGCGACGGGGGAGAACGGCACCGCCGCGCCGCTGGAGGGCGGCTTCGACACCGTCGCCCCGACCCGCCAGCTCCGCGGCGTGCTCAACATCGGCGACGGCCGGACCGTCGGGGTCGCCGCGCCGATCGAGGTCCAGTTCGACGGCCACGTGACCGACCGGGCCGCCGTCGAGAAGGCCCTGTCGGTCACGACCTCCACCCCGGTCGAGGGCGCGTGGGGGTGGCTGCCCGACGAGAACGGCGGCTCGCGGGTCCACTACCGCCCCAAGCAGTACTGGCCGGCCAACACCAAGGTCACCGTCTCGGCGGCGCTGTTCGGCGTCGACTACGGCGGCGGCGCGTTCGGGCGCTCGGACGTCTCGAGCAGCTTCACCATCGGCCGCAACCAGGTCGTCAAGGCCGACGCGAACAGCCACCAGCTGGTCGTGCTGCGCGACGGCAAGCAGGTCGCGAGCTACCCGGCGAGCTACGGCCTGGCCGCCGACCCCGACCGCAACACCCGCTCGGGCATCCACGTGGTCAGCGAGAAGTTCACCGACAAGCGGATGGTGAGCCAGCAGTTCGACTACGACGTCCAGGAGAAGTGGGCGGTGCGGATGAGCAACAACGGCGAGTTCATCCACTCCAACCCCAACACCGTCGGCGTGCAGGGCTCGAGCAACGTCACCCACGGGTGCATCAACCTGTCGATCGACAACGCGAAGGCCTACTACGACACCGCGCTCTACGGCGACCCGGTGGAGGTCACCGGGACGCCGGTCAAGCTCGCGTCGCGCGACGGCGACATCTGGGACTGGACGCTGTCGTGGGACCAGTGGAAGGGGCTGTCGGCGCTGTGACCACCCCCGACGACGCGACGCCGCCCGCCGAGCGGGTCGCGACCCGCGCCGCGCCGTTGCCCGAGGAGACCGCGGCGGGCGACGACGGCGACCGCCGCGCCGAGGCCGAGCAGATCCTGCGCGACTCCGAGGAGCGGGTCGCCGCGGCCGCGGAGGGCGCGGCCCCGGGGGACGCGGCGCGCGAGAACCGGGCGTCGGACGAGGGCGTCTGACCGCGCGGGCGGCGCTTCGCCCCCGCGGACCGGTCAGCCGGCCAGCTCGGCCAGCACCCGCTCCAGCTCCGCCTCGAACAGCGCGCCGGGATCGTCCAGCATCTGCGGCAGGTCACCGCGCAGCTCGAGCGTGAGCAGCCCGTGGAAGCGGGCCCACAGCGCCACCGCCTCGCGGTAGGTCCCCGTGCTTAAGGGGTGTTACAGGGGTCGTCTCGGGGTCGTTCCGGGGTGGGCTCAGGCCTCGCGGCGGTAGGTGCGCGTCGCGGTGGCCTGGTCGCGGGCCTTGACCACGATCTGGTCGAGGTTGACGTGCGGCGGGCGGGTCGCGGCGAAGGCGATCACCTCGGCGACGTCGTCCGGCTGCAGCGGGGTCAGCCCGCGGTAGACGTTCGCGGCCCTCGCCGCGTCGCCGCCGAAGCGGACCGTCGAGAACTCGGTCTCGACCAGGCCCGGCAGCACCTCCGTCAGCCGCACCGGCTGCCCGAGCAGCTCGCCGCGCAGCGTCCGGTGCAGCACGGACTGGGCGTGCTTCGCGGCGCAGTACCCCGCCCCGTTGTCGTAGATCTCGGCGCCGGCGACCGAGGTGACCGTGACGACGTGCCCGTCGCCGGAGGCGACGAGGGCGGGCAGCAGGGCCTTGGTCATCCGCAGCGTCCCGAGCACGTTCGTCTCGAACATCCAGCGCCAGTCGTCGACGTCGGACTCGGCGACGGGCTCCAGGCCGTGCGCGCCGCCGGCGTTGTTGACCAGCAGCCGGCACTCCGGGACGGCCGCGGCGAGGGCGTCGACGGACTCCTGGTCGGTGACGTCGAGGCGCAGCGCGGTGCCGTCGATCTCGGCGGCGAGGGCGGCGCACCGGTCCACCCGGCGCGCGCCCAGCACCACGGCGAAGCCGGCGCCCGCGAGCGCGCGGGCCGTGGCGGCCCCGATGCCGGAGCTGGCGCCGGTGACGACGGCGACCGGACGGTCGGTGGCCGGGGGCGGGTTCGGGGTCGACGCGGTGGTCACGAGCGGAGCGTAGGCCGTGCCCGGCGGGGTCCCCCCGCCCCGGTCACGGCCCGTCGTCGACGCCGTCCTGGGCGGTGCGGCTGCCCCGGCGGGCGGCGGCGCGCTGCCAGGAGAAGATGCCGATGCCGACGCCGCCCAGCAGCGCGCCGACGACGCAGGTGCTGAACCACACGTCGAGCGGGCGGCCGGTGGTCAGGTGCGCGCCGAGCAGGGCCAGCGCGCCGAGCAGCCACAGGGCGGAGCCGATGCCCACGACGGTGTGCAGGTCGTCGAACCGGCGGGGCAGCGGTGGGGGCTCGGGCACGGTGTCAGCGTAGGAGCGGCTTGCGTCCCCCGGTCAAGTTAGGTTAGCCTCAGCTCGCCGCTTCGTGGTGGGAGCGGCGCGTCGGTTCGGAAGTCGGGCCCCGCCTCCGGGCGGGGCCCGACGGCGTCCCGGGCGGCCCGGACGCGTCCCACACCGGACCGGGCGGGGTCACGCGGCGTAGATCCGCACCCAGTCGACCTCGAAGGTGCACGTCTCGGGCGTGCTCGCGTCCCGCGCGGGGATCCAGTCGTCGCCGTAGGGGCCGACGTCCTGCTGGAGTGCGAGGTGCATGGGGCCCGGCGGGGCCGCATCGGCGTCGTCGTTGCGGTAGACCTCCTCGCCGTCGACGTAGCCGACGATGTGCTCGGGGGTCCACTCGACGGCGAACGTGTGCCACTGCGTGAAGTCGCTGACCACCGAGACGCCGTCCTGGTTGTTCTCCTCGCCCCAGTGCACCGTGAAGTGGGCCTTGCTCCGGTCGCCGTCGGGGACCTCCATCAGGTTGATCTCGCCGTCCTCGGGCCACTCCTCGGAGTCCGGCCACAGCAGCAGCACGGGCCCGTAGCCGTTGCCGCGCTCCGACCGGACCCGCGCCTCCCACCGGCCGTAGCGCTGCCCCTCGTTCCACGCCATCCCGGCCGAGGTGTCCCCGCGGCTCGTGAGCTTGAGGGTGCCACCGCCCACCGACAGGTTGTCCGGGTCGTGCTGGCCGACGTCGCCGGTGGTGCGCCCCCGGTAGGGCGACCAGAGGTCCTCGTCGAGCTCGTCGCCGTCGAACTCGTCGCGCGCGACCAGCGTCCAGCCGTGCCGCGCTGCCGCCTCGGCGTCCGACGTCGGCTCCGGGGACAGGGTGACCGTCCGCCCGGCCGACGACGGCGCGTCCCCCGCGCGGCCCCCCGAGCGCACCGTCCCGACCAGCGCGGACACCAGGGCGGCGACCAGCAGGCAGGCCAGGACCAGCAGCGCGACCCGTCCGCGCCGGGGCCCGTCCGGGTCTGCGCCCGGGGCGGTGTCCAGCTGCGCGGTGGCCGGGGCCGAGCCGGATGCGGTGCCCAGGTGCGGGGTGGCCGGGGTCGCGCCGGGAGCGGCGCTGCCGTGCGCACCGGACGCGGCCGGGGCGACCGCGACCGGCGCGGGGGTCGCGGGGCCGTCCGGAGCCGTGCCGCCCGGGGCGGAGCCCTCTGGGGCCGTGCCGCCCGGGATCGTGTCGTGCTGGGCGGGGCCGTCCGAGGCGGGGCCGTCCGAAGTGGGGCCGTCCGAAGTGGGGCCGTGCGGGGCGGCGCCGTCCGGGGCGGGGCCGCCGGCGGGAGGATCCTCGGAGGAGTCGGGCACCCGGCGCAGCGTAGGAGCGCCGCTCAGTCGTCGGCGTCCAGGGGGTCGGCGGCCACCGCCGTGTCCTGCGCGACCAGCCAGCGGCCGTCCGGCTGACGCGCGAGCACCACGTAGGACGTCGACGTCGGGTCGGGCGTCGCGTCGGGCGCCGGAGCGGGTGGGCCGCCCCCGGCGGTGCCGGTGCCGGTGACCGTGGTGCTGATGACCGTGGTGCTGACGGTCGCGCGGTAGCCGCGGCGCAGGCCCGCGGCGTCGGCGGCGAGGAGGTCGAGGGCCGTCACGCGGGCCCGGCGGACCTGCCCGCGCGGGGGCGGGTCGAGCACGACGACGCCGACGGCGGCGGGCGGGCTGCCCGGCACCGCGTAGGCCGCCGCGCGCCGCTGGGTGGCGCCGCCGTCGTCCGCGCCGACCGAGCGGGCGGCGGCGAGGTAGCCGCGGGCGACCGCCTCCGGGTCGGTCGGGTCGACCGCCGGGTCGGCGGGCGGGGCGGCGGCACCGCGCCGCAGCGGGGTCGCGCCGAGGGCGTGCCGGTCGTCGGCGTCGAGCACCGCCCCCAGCGCCGGACCGGGTTCGCGCTCAGCACCGCGGGCCAGGAGCAGCGCGAAGGCGCAGGTGGCGATCGCGAGCACGGCGGCGACCGTGGCGGCGACGGCGGTCCCGCTCCGGTGAGACGGACGGGATGGGTCCGGGTCGGGCCGGTCCGGCTGCAGCGCGTTCGGCTGTGGCCGGTCCGGCGGCGGCGGGTCCGTGCGCACCGGGTTCCGGCGGGTCGGCCTCGGGCGTGCCGGGGTCCGGCGGGTCGGGTTCGAGCGGAGGTGGGTCGCGGAGGACGGGGTCGGGACGGTCACGGTGTCACTCCCGGAAGCTCACGTGGACGTGGTCGTAGTGGCCGCCGGTGGCGTCGGACACGTCGTAGACACCGCCGCCGCTGTAGCGCCGGCCCCACCCGTGCTCGTCGCGGACCGCCGGCGCCCAGAAGCGGCCCTGCCAGATCACGTACTTGACCCGCAGCGGTCCGGCGTTGTCGCGGAACCACCGCGCCACCCGCCAGCCCTCCTCGAGCTCCGGCCCGTCCGCGAACCGCCCGGCCCGGGTCGCGAACAGGTCGCACGCCCGGCCCTGCGGGTGGTCGCTGCGGGGGTTCCAGGCGTGCCGGTCCCAGCAGCCGGCCGACCGGATCGCCGGTCCTCCGCGCCAGCCGTCGAAGGCGGTGGACGCGGCGTCGAGCCCGTGGCGCGTCGCGCCCGTCAGGCAGCGGCCGCCCGTCGGGTCGGGCATCCGGCAGCCGGTGGCGCCGCCGGTCCAGGCCGTGGGGTCGCGCAACCCGTCGGGGATCCGCAGGCCCGGCCCGTCCCCCGGGGGCCGGGCGGGGCTCGCCTGCACCGGCGACGGCGCCGGGGCGTCCGGCGCGGGGGCGGGCGGCGCGTCGACGAGCGGCGCCGGGGTGGGCGGCGCGTCGGCAGGCGGCGTCGGAACGGGAGCTGTCGGGGTGAGCGGCGCGGGGGTGCCCGGTGCCGGTGCGGGCGGGACCGGGGTGTTCGACGAGGGCGGGTCGGGGACGGGCGTGGAGTACTCCCGGACGTGGCCGTGGACCGCGTCGAGGTAGCGCGCCACGAGGGCCGCGCACCGCTCGTCGCAGCCCGCCTCACCCGCCTGCGGCACCCCGGTGGCGCTGCCGGTCACCCGGCCGCAGCCGGCAATGTGGCAGACCAGCATCGCGTCGAGCGGCGGTGCGGGTTTGCCCGTCGCGACGAGGTGCGCGCCGACGGCGTGCAGGGTGCTGCACAGCCACGGCACCGCCACCCGCAGGTGCGTCGCCGGGTCCGTCACGGGCTCGTCGGGATCCGGGTCGGCCGACCTCCACGGCGCTCCCCCGGCCGCCGTCCACGTCACCGCGTCGAACTGGAGCAGGCCGGCGACCCCGCCGCCGCGGGCCTGCGGGTCCCACCCCGACTCGGCCTCCGCCTGCGCGACCACCCAGACCGGCGGCAGCTCCGGGCACTGCCGCGCCACCAGCTCGGTGACCAGCGGCAGGAACTGCCGCGCCACGGCGGGGACGCGCGCCGGGTCCACCCCGGACGCGGGTGCGGTGGCGTCCCGGGCGGGTGCGGCGCCCAGGACCAGCCCCAGCACGGCGACCAGGGAACCGTGCAGAGCGCGGGGGATGCGCACCTCCTCACCCCGCCCGCTCGGTCCACTCGGCGGGCGCCGCGGGCCACCCCGCCGCCGCCCCGACGCGCGGGCCTGCGCCGCGAACCGGTGCCGTCGCAACCGCGCCGCCGCGGGGCGACACCGCGACGACGCGGACGCCGCGCCGCGGCGCCCCGCCGTCCGGTGGCTCTCCGGTGGGAACCCCGACGACCGGTGGTCGGCTCGCGGACGCCCCTCGGACCGGTGGCTCGCGGGTGGACGGTCCGCCGCTGGCAGGCCCGCCGGGCGCCGGCGTACCGGTGATGGGGCCGCCGGCCGGATGGGCACCGGCCAGGTGGGCACCGGCCGCGTAGCCGCCGGCCGGGCGGGCACCGGCCACGTGGCCGCCGGCTGCGCGGGCTGCGGCCGCAGGGGCCGGCTGCCTCACCGACGGTCGCGCGCCGGTACCGGGGCGATGTGGTCG
>DASVUG010000085.1:0-4559 GCA_036387155.1 Pseudonocardia sp.
GACGCCGCGGTGTTCGCCTCCCCGACCTACCGGGCCGACGTCACCGCGCAGCTCAAGGCGCTGCTCGACGCCATCCCGCGCGGAGCGGCGTACGAGTCGGGCGACCCGCTGCGGGGCACGGCCTGCGCCACGCTGCTGACGGGCGCGAGCGACCACCACTTCCTGGCGGTGGAGAAGGTCCGGGCGGTCCTCGGCAGCTTCTTCGGGGTCCCGCTGCTGTCGCCGGGGCTGTACTTCCCCTCCGCGGCGTTCACCGAGGACGCCGCCGCCCTGCGGGAGGAGCCGCGGCGGCTCGCCGAGCTGCACGGGCGTGCGCTGGTGGAGCTGGCCGCGGCCGTCCGCGCGTCCCGGTGGCTGCGCGACCTGCGGCCGCTGGTCTAGGGGGGCCGATGAGCAGCGCAGGAGCGGCCCGGGCGCCCGTCACGATCGTCGAGTCGAGCCCGCGGGACGGGCTGCAGAACGAGAGCCGGATCCTGTCCACCGACGCCAAGGTCGAGCTGGTCACGCGGCTGGTCGACGCCGGCCTGCGGCGGGTCGAGGCGGTCTCGTTCGCGCACCCGCGGCTGGTGCCGACGATGGCCGACGCCGAGGCGGTGATGGAGCGCGTGCCGCGCCGACCGGGCGTCTCCTACGCGGGGCTGGTCCTCAACCGCCGGGGGCTGGACCGGGCCGTCGCCGCCGGCGTCGACGAGGTCGACGTCGTCGTCTGCGTCAGCGACACCTTCAGCCGGCGGAACCAGAACTGCACCACGGACGAGGCCATGGCGATGGCGGCCGACGTCGTGGCGGGCGCCCGGGACCGGGGCCTGCACACCACCGTCACGCTCGCGACGTCGTTCGGCTGCCCCTTCGAGGGCGAGGTGGACCCGGCCCGCGTGGCGGACCTCGCCCGCCGCAGCGCCGAGGCGGGCGCGCAGGAGCTGGCGCTGGCCGACACGATCGGGGTGGGGGTGCCGAGCCAGGTCGTCGACCTGGCCGCCCGGGCGCGCGAGGCCACCGCCGGGGGGAACCGCGCCGACCTCCCGCTGCGCTTCCACTTCCACAACACCCGCAACACCGGCTTCGCGAACGCCTGCGCCGCGGTGCAGGAGGGCGTGCTCGTCCTCGACGCGTGCGCGGGCGGCATCGGCGGCTGCCCGTTCGCCCCGCGGGCCACCGGCAACATCGCCACCGAGGACCTCGTCTACCTGCTCGACCGGATGGGCCACCCCACCGGCGTCGACCTCGCGGCCCTGCTGCCCACGGCCGCGTTCCTCACCGAGCAGCTGGGCCACCCGGTCCCCGCGCTGCTGCCGCGCGCGGGGCCGTTCCCCTGAGCGGCGCCCCCTCCGCGTCCGTCCCCAACCCGATCCCCCGAGGAGAGACCGTGGCCGACAACATCTACCGCATCGCCGAGATCGTGGGCACCTCGCCCAACGGCGTCGACGACGCGATCCGCAACGCCGTGAGCCGGGCGAACCGCACGCTGCGCAACGTGGACTGGTTCGAGATGACCGAGATCCGCGGGCACCTCGCCGACGGCCAGGTCGCCGACTGGCAGGTCACCGTCAAGATCGGCTTCCGGCTGGACGACCTGGACTGACACCGGTCCGGCGGGGTCGCAGCGATCCGGGCGCCGTACCGTGGGCGACGAGTTCACGTCGCCGTCCCGGGAGGACCGTGTCCCGTCCGTACGCCGTTCGCCGGCTGTTCACCCGCGTGCGTAGCCGCGTCCGGGCCGCCGCGAGGATGCCGGCGACCGCGGCCGACGTCGTGGCGCTGCGCGACGACCTCGCCGCCGTCCGCGCGGAGCTGGCGGGCCTGGCCGCCGCCGCCCGGGAGCCCGGGCCGCAGCTGCGGGAGCTGCGCGACTCGGTGCACCTGGTGGCCCGCCGGACGGCGCTGCACCGCCGCCCCGTCCGCGTGCTGTTCCTCGTCCACATGATCGGCGCCTGGGACTCCTACCACGCGCTCGTCGCGGCGATGGCCGCGAGCGACGACTTCGAGCCGGTCGTGGCGTCGATCCCGCGGCGCTTCCGCGGCGCCGAGGGCCTCCACGGGGAGGCGGAGGTGCACGCCGGCCTGGCCGCGCGGGGCGTGGCGCACCTGCGGTTCGCCGAGCAGGGCATCGACGGGGCGCTGTCGCTGGTCAAGGTGGTCGAGCCGGACGTCGTCTTCCGCCAGTCGCAGTGGGACGCCGACGTGCCCGACGAGCTGGGCACCGAGCGGCTGGGCTTCGCCCGCACCTGCCTGGTGCCCTACGAGACGATGAACATCGTCGTGAACGTGCCGGACGCCGTGACGGCGAACTCGGCGGTCGACAGCCCCTACCACCGCGGGGCCTGGCTGGTGTTCTGCACCAACGACCGGGTGCGGGAGATGGCGGTCCGGGACGGGGTGCGCGGCGGGGCGCAGTTCCGCACCGTCGGCCACCCGAAGGCCGACCACCTGCGCCGGGCGGCGCCGGCCTGGCCGCTGCCCGCTCCCGCGGACGGCGCGCGGCCGGGGCGGGTCGTGTGGTCGGCGCACCACACCATCGGGGAGGGCTGGACGGACTTCGGCGCCTTCCACCTCATCCGCGACGACGTCCTCGCCTGGGCCCGCGAGCGCACGGACGTGCAGTTCGTGTTCATGCCGCACCCGGCGCTGCTGCCGTTCCCCGACTCCGACGGGTCGCCGATCGACCGGACCGGGTTCGACGCCTGGATGCGCCGGTGGGAGGCGCTGCCGAACACCGCCGTGGTCTCCGAGACCGACTACGCCCCGGCGCTGGCGGCGTCGGACGTCATGGTGACCGACGGGCTGTCGATGCTGGTGGAGTACCAGCTGTTCGGCAGGCCGGTGGTGTTCGTGGAGCGGGACGGGCACCGCCCGTTCAACGCGATCGGCGAGCGCGTCGTGCGCGGGGTGCACCCGGTGGCCACGGCCGGGGAGGCCCGGGCGCTGGTCGAGAAGTTCCTCGACGGCGCGACGGACCCGCTGCGCGCGCAGCAGGACGAGAACGTGGCCGAGCTGTTCGGCGACGGCGACAGCGTCGACCGCATCCTCGCCGCGCTGCGCGCCGAGATCGCCCGGGAGCGCGGCCCGGGCGACCGCAGCGGTTAGGGCGAACAGGCCCGCACGGCGTCGACGACCAGCGCGACGCAGGCGTCGAGCGGCACGCGCGTGGTGTCGAGCACCAGGTGGTAGTGCGCCGGGTCGGCCGGGTCCGCGCCGTAGAAGTGCCGCACGTAGCCCACGCGCGCCTTGTCGTTGCGGGCCAGCTCGTCGCGCGCCTCGGTCTCGGTGATCCCCTGCGAGGCGGCGGCCCGGCGCACGCGCAGGTCCGGGTCGCCGTCGAGGCGCACGTGGAAGGCCGTCGGGTGCTCGCGCAGCACGATCGCGGCGGCCCGGCCGAGGATCACCCCGCCGTCGGCGTGCACGGTCCGGCGGATGACGCTCTCGGTGCAGCGCAGCACGTCCGCGTCGCTCAGCAGCGCCGTCCGATCGTGCACCGGGTCGATCATGTACTCGGCGCCGAGCGGCGCGGCCGCGAGCACGATCCGCGACAGCCACCCGCGCACGCGCTCGTCGCGCGACAGCGCGTCGTCGACGGGGATGCCGAGGTCGTTCGCGACGGCGACGGGGATGGCCCGGTCCACGAACGGGACGCCGAGCTCCTTCGCGACGCCGGGCCCGACGACGGTGCCGCCGGCGCCGTAGGTGGCGGAGATCGTGACGATGTGCATGGGCCGCTCCCGGAACCCGTACCCGCGTCGGGCCAGCGTAGAGCCTGCGGTCGCCCCGCGGAACGGGCGATCTACGGCGCCGGCGTCGCCGCCGGGTTCCGGGATCGCGCCCGGTGAGCCCGTCGGCGGCTCAGCGGGCCGTGCCGAAGGGGTTGTCGATGACGTAGCGCCAGCGGCCGTCGGCACCGCGGCGCGCGACGTCCGTGGCGGTGCCCGCCAGGTGCACGGGGCTCCCGTCGGGGCCGGTGCCGTCGATGGTCCAGTCGACGACCAGCAGCGCGACGTCGTCGGCGACGTAGACGTGGCGGGGACGGGTCGTGATCGGTGCCCCCAGCGCCTGGAGGGCGGCGTTGGCCGCGGACCGCTCGAACCCCGTGACGGGCCGGCCCGGCTGCGGCACGAGCACCCCGACGTCCTCGTAGACCCGCTCGACGGCAGCCGGGTCCCCGCTGTTGAACGCCGCGGCGAACACCGCGGGGTGCTGCGCGGGGTCGGTGGTGAGGGCCATGCTGGCGTCGTGGTCGGTGCTGGTGGTGCCCGCACGGCGTCGAGCAGCCCGCCCGCGGCCTCGTAGTAGATCCGGCCCCGAGCGGCCCCCCCGCCGCTCAGCGATCCGGGCGACCCGGTGCGCCGCAGCTCACCCGTGGGCCCGAGCGCGAACCGGTCGTCCGGCAGCTCGACGACCACCCCTTCCGCCGCCAGCCCGCGCAGCACCCGCCGCAGCGGGTCCGGCACCGCGCCCACCTCGCGCGCGAGGTCGTCGGACCGGCGGGGCCCCCCGGCGAGCCGGTCCGGTACGCCGAGGGCGACCACGACGTGGAGCAGCTGCGTGACGAGGTAGCCGTCCGCGAG